>NZ_CAXSWZ010000018.1:0-78112 GCF_964241245.1 Allofournierella massiliensis | reverse complement strand
AAATGAGATAGGCAACCCTTTCGGGGAAGTCTATCTCATTTTTTTCATTTTAGGCTATTTTGCAACAGCCCCTTTTTGATCAGGTTCAGCCCTCCACGGAAGCGGTGCTGGCGTTCTCTTCCGGAGCGGGCGCCGCGTTGGCAGGGGTGGAATTGTCCGGCACGGTCACCGCAGGTTCACTGGCCGGAGCTTCCGTTGCAGGGGGCTCGGTAGGTACAGGTTCCGGTGTGGGCGCCGGGGTGGCCGGGGCCTGCGTGGGCTGCGGCACCGGAGTGGCCGGAACGGGGGTAGCCGGGGCCGGAGTGGCCGGAGCCGGAGTCGCCGGAGCCGCGGTGGCCGGGGCCGTGGTCGGGGTCGGCGCGGCGGTGGGAGCCTGGGTAGGCTTCGGGCTGGGCGAAGCAGTGGGCTCCGGGGTTGCGGTGGGCTCCGCCTCCACCTGCTCGAAGTAGGCGGTGAGGATTACGCCGTTGGCATCCGCGTTGGCGGGCACGGTAAAGGTCAGGCTCTCGCCGCTGCCGCCGGTGCTGCCGATGGTGGCAGCCCAGCCCGCGAACACCCAGCCCTCATCGGGCACGGCGGTCACGGTGCTGCAGGTGCCGCCCTTGGCCACCATCTGGCTGGTGGCGCCGCTCAGGTGGCCGCCCTCGCTGCACACGAATTCCACGGGCACCTTGGTGGTGGCCTGGCCGTTCTCGCCCCGCACCGCGATGGGATCGCTGGTGATCAGGTTCGGGGTAACGCCCTGCACCTGGGGCACCTTGTTCAGGGGCTTGGGACGGGTATCCTCGGTGATGTAGGCGTGGGTCTTGATGTAGTCGAACAGGGCGCGCACGCCGTTCTGGCTCAGGTGCACACCGTCGCTCAGGGTGTAATCGGTCCTGGCCCAGCCGGTTTCCGGATCCTCCAGAGCCTGGCTGCTGTCCAGATACTTATACCCTTCCTCCTCGCACATCTTCACGATGGCGCTGTTCAACGCATCCACCTGCTTCATGCTCAGCGCGGTGTTGCTGCGCTGCTTGTCCAGCGGGGGGATGGCGTTCACGATGATGTCCGCATAAGGGTAGGCTTCGTGGATGGCGGCCAGACCTTCCTTGTACTCCTCAATGAAGGTGTCCACATCCATGGTCAGGTTGTTGGTGCCGAAGCCGATGATCACCCGGCGGGGCTGCATGATCTTGACCGCCTCGGGCATGGTCACCGCAGAGGAGCGGCCCACGAAGTTTTCGCACTTCAGGCTGCTGATCTGCTGCACGCCCATGCTCACAACGCCGATGTTGTTGTCGATGGTGGTGAAAGGCTCGTCGCTGCCCTCCGGGCCATAGACCATGTAGCGCACGGTGTTGGAGTCGCCCAGAAAAAGGGTCTCGCCCAGATATTCCTGGCCGGCGTCCTCGGTTTCGGGCAGCACGGTGCCCTTGTAGGCGTCCACGTCCACCTTGTCGGCGGTGGCGTCGTAGGAAGCGTCGCTGGCCGGCTCGGACCAGCTGGTGCTGCCGGATTCGGCGGGCTTGCCGCCCAGCACGGTAAACCATACCACAATGGCCGCGATGGCCACGATAATCAAACCGCAGACCGCCGCAAGAATGGGCAGTGCCGCCGGTTTTTGAAGCAGCGCCCGCAGCTTTTTCTGCCAGGGCGCCTGTTTACGATTGGATGCCACGATTCGTTCACCTTTCTTTTTTCAGTCGGGAAAATTACTCGTACCAAGCTATTTTACACTATTTTCCCCCGGGGCGCAAACAATCCGTGAAAAAAACGCCAATCCGCGTAAATTTTTCACCTTTTTTGCCCACATTTCGGCCCGCTTGCCCCATTTGAGGCCAAAAAAGCGGAAAAGCCACCGGCTTTCCCGCATTTTTCTGTATTTTTATACCAGCAGCTCCAGCCGGCCGGGCTCCACCCGGATGTCCGCCTCGCGCACCTGGGGGCTGGCTTCGCCGTCCAGCGTCCAGCCGGTGGGTTCGTCGAACACCGCCCGCACCCGCCGCGCCTGCAGCAGATACAAAAGCTCCCCGTCCGGCTTCTGGCTCATCAGGCACGTCACCAGCCGCCGGGCCTGGGGCAGGGTCTGGGGCTTGCGCAGGATCATCACCTCGAACAGGCCGTCGTCCAGCTGCACCGCGTTCTGCTCCGGCACCGCCATGCCCCCGATGTAGCGGGAGTTGCTCACCGAGCAGTACCAGAATTCCCCCTCCAGCGTCCGGTCGTCCACCTGAATGGTGGCCCGCCAGCCCTGGGAAAGATCCAGCCGCAGCACACCCTCCAGCACATAGGCAAAGTGGCCCAGCAGGTTTTTGGTGGCCTGCGGCGTCTGGTACGACACCGCCGTGAACATGCCGAAGGCGGCCACATAGCAGAAGTGCCGCTCATTGAACCGGCCCAGATCCAGCGGCCGGGGTGCCATTGCTCCAATGGCGGCGCAGTTTTCCTCCAGCGGGCGGCGAAGCCCGGCCGAGGCGGCAAAGTCGTTGGTGGAGCCAAAGGGCAGATAGCCCACCGGCAGCGGCCGGGGCGCGTTCATCACGTCGTTCACCGTGTAGTGCAGGGTGCCGTCGCCTCCGCAGCAGACCACCGCATCGAACCGGCCGGGGTATGCCGCCAGCAGCTGTGCCGCGCCCCAGCCCTCCATCACCGGGCAGGCGGTGACCATACACCCCGCCCGGGTCAGACCGGTGAGGATGGATTCCAGCTCCTGCGCCACCCGCCGCTTGCCCGCAGCGCCGTTATAAATCAAAATCACCTGGTGCCGATGTTCCATTGCCGTGCCCTCCGTTCCCCGGCCCGCCGGTACCGGGCCGAATGCAAAGATACCTTTTATTATAGCGGCAGGCGGGCAAAAGTCAAACAAGGGGTGTCGAAACAGCGAAGGCGGGGCGCCGGAACAATCCCGGCGGCCCGCCTTTCGAAAGGGGAACCATTCAATTTTTCAGCCAATGGCGTGTGCCGGAACCTCTCCGGTGCGGTGAGCCGCCTCAGCACAAAAGCTGTTTGCGGAACAGCCCCGCCCGCTTGAGGGCCGGGCGCAGCGCCCCGGCCAGAATCACGGCCACCAGCACGCCGGCGCCCGCGTTGATCAGGCTGCTCAGCAGCTTGGTCACCAGCTGCACCTGCACCGCGCCAAGGGTCTGGCGCTCGATAAAATACATCATAATGAAGCTCTTGCCCAGATACAGCACCACATAGGCCAGCGTACCGGTCACCGCGCCCACAATATCCCACACGCGCTGGGCCGCCGGGTTTTTGCCCGTGCCCCGGCGGGCGATGAGCCCGGCCAGAAAACCGATGAAGAACTTGGTCAGGAAGGTGATCCAGCTCTCGGCAATGTACAGCGGGTTGGTGAAGTCAAACAGCATGCTGCCCATGCCGCTGGCAAGGCCGCCCACCCAGGGCCCGAACAACAGGCCGGTCAATGCGCAGAAGCCGTTGCCCAGATGTACCCGGCTCACATCGCCAATGGGAATCTGCATCCAGCTGGACGCGAACACCAGCGCGCTCATCAGACCGAACACCGCCAGCCGCTGCACGCTCCAAAATTTCTTTTCCATAGGTATGCCTCCCGGCGGGGCCGCGATTTTTGTTTTTTCGGCACCACCGCACATCCGGTTCCGCAGGCTCCGGCGCGCTCCACCCTGCGGAATTGTGCGGGATTGCCTTGACTTTTTTCGCCCCGTTCTCTATGCTCATATTATACCGGATACTGGCCCCATGATAATACCCAGAACAGAACTTTTTTATGGGGCCAGTTTTATCGCTTTAACGCATAAAAAGAAAGGAGCTGCGGAATATGTTTCAGCTTTCCTTTGCGGCCTCGGACACCGGCGGGCCGCTGTATGACCAGCTGTACCGGGCCATCGTGGCCCAGATCCGCCACGGGGAGCTGGCCCCCGGCGAGCGGCTGCCCGGCAAGCGCAGCCTTGCGGCGGAGCTTTCGGTGAGCGTGAACACGGTGGACACCGCCTACCAGCTGCTGGTGGCGGAGGGCTATCTGGAGGCACGGCCCCGGTCCGGTTTTTTTGTGCAGCACTACACCGGCCCCAAAACCGCTCTGCCCGGCCCCGCGCCCGCGCCCCGGCCCGCCGAGGCGCCGGTGTGGCGGTACGACCTTTCCACCGGCGGCATCGACACCGCCCTCTTCCCCTTCCGCACCTGGGGCCGCATCCAGAAGGAGCTGCTTTATTCCCAGCCCCAGCTGCTGAGCCACGGCCACCCCCAGGGGGACGAAGATCTGCGCAGCGCCATTGCAGATTATCTGCACGCCTATCGTGCGGTGGACTGCGCGCCGGATCAGATCGTGGTGGGCGCCGGTGTGGAATATCTGCTGGGTCTGCTGGCCCGGCTGGTGGAGGGCCCGGCCGCGGTGGAGGACCCGGGCTACGGCCGCACCCGGCGCATTCTGCAAAGCAGCGGCGTGCCCTGCGTGCCGGTTCCGGTGGACCGGCAGGGCCTTGTGGTGGAAAAGCTGGCCGAAACCAATGCCCGGCTGGCCTATGTGACCCCCAGCCACCAGTTCCCCACCGGCGCGGTGATGCCCGCCGGGCGGCGGGCGGCCCTGCTGCAATGGGCGTTGGCCGCCCCGGGGCGGTACATCCTTGAGGACGACTACGACTCGGAGTTCCGGTTTGCCCTGCGCCCGCTGCCCAGCCTGCAGGGCATGGCGGGCAGCGGCGGGCCGGTGGTGTATCTTTCCACCTTCTCCCGCAGTCTTGCCCCCAGCATCCGCATCGCCTTCATGGTGCTGCCCCGGGACCTGCTGGCCCGTTTTGTGGAGCAGTTCGGCTTTTACTCCTCCACCGTGAGCCGGTTTGAGCAGCAGACGCTTCGGGTATTTTTGCAGGAGGGCCACTTCACCCGCCATCTGGCCCGCTGCCGGGGAAAATACCGCACCCGGATGCAGGCCCTCACCGGCGCGCTGGACACCGCCTTCGGGCCGGATCGGCTGCATTTTTCCGGCCAGCACACCGGCCTGCATCTGCTCTTGCAGGTAAAAAACGGCCCGGGCGAAGCGGAGCTTGTCCGCCGCGCCCGGGCTGAGGGAATCCGGATCACCGGTCTTTCGGAATACTGCACCACCGCATCCTGCCCGCCGAACACACTGGTGGCAGGCTACGGCGCACTGGCGGACGGCCAGATCGAACCGCTGGCCGCTCTGCTGGCCCGGCTCTGGGCCTGATTTATCCCAGCGCCCCCGCCGGGGCTCCGCTCACCGGGGGCGGCGTGGGGCTGGCCGAAGGAGCAGGGCTGGCCGAGGGTGCAGCACTGGCCGCCGGGGACGGGCTGGCGGTGGGGCCCGCCGACGGGCTGGGGCTTGCATCGGCAGCGCCTGCCGAGGGCCCGGGCGTTGCCAGCGCGGGGCTTTCCGTTTCCTGCTCACGCTGACAAAACCAGCTCCGGGCAAAGGCCACGCTGTCCTCGGTGAACTCATAGCGCTCCTCCCCTTCCCACCGGCCGGGCACCACCTGGGCCTCCACCTGGGCCTGCTGGCGGGCCAGAAACTCCAGCGTATCCTGCATGTCGTACAGATCGGTGAGGGTCAGGTTGGAAAGCAGGGTGCTGCTGGCCTTGCGTAGCCCCTCAATCAGGGTGGTGGAAAGGCCGGGCAGCTGCTGGCGCAGAGCCGCGTCCCACACCGCGCCCCGGATGCGCTCCAGCCGGGCGGGCGGCACGCCCTCGCCCTTCAGCTTTGCCAGAAATTCCGAAGCGGACTCCGGCGCAAGGCTCACCACCGGATCCTCCGAAAGGCCCAGTGTCTCCAGTTCCTCCGGCTCCAGCAGGCCGGTCAGGTTCACCCGGGGCGGCTCCATGCCGTTCCAGGCAGTGCCCAGGCTGGCCGGGGTGATGGCCAGATACTGGTCGATCTGAATGTTCAATGTCTGGCTCAGCAGCTCTGCCGCCCGGCCGGGGCCGGCGCTGGAGTAGCTGTCCCGCAGGAGGGTGGGGCCGCTGGGGGCGGACACCACACTGACCGCGGGCACCGGGCAGATGCGGATCACATTGTTCATTCCGTCCAGCCGCAGCAGCACGAAGCCGGGCTCCTCGGCGGCCACCGCCACGAAGAGGGTGTGGTCGTTTTCCTGTGATGGACTTGCCACCGGCACCCCGCTCTGGGTGATCTGGGCGGGGGCGGCGGTGCTTTGCTGCCACAGGCCGTACAGCACAAAGCCCCCCAGCAGCGGGACGAGAATGGCCAGAGTGAGAAAAAACGAAAGCCAGAAGGCCTTTGGGCCGCTTTGCATGCACATCGCTCCTTTTCATGGATTGCGCATACAGCATGGGCTGTTTGGGCAGAATCTATACCAGAAGGAGGCTTTGCCATGAAAAAACAGCATTCCGTTCCCATCCCCCCGGCGGCGCAGCAGGTGCTGAAGGCCGCCCGCCCCGCGAAGGACGACCCGGAGGGCAGCTACACCGGCATGCCCGCCATCCCCGGCGAGATGCCCCAGCAGGACGCGGACGATCTTTGATTCCCCAAACGCCACAAAAAAAGAACCGATGCGGTTGCATCGGTTCTTTTTGCTTGCTTGTTTGGGGGTTGCTGTGCTTATTCCTGATAGAAGGAGCCCATGTAGCGGATGTACTCGTCGGCGGTGTGGTTGGCGCGCCAGTCCTGCACGCTCTTTTTGTTGCGCTCGCCGGAAATGACCGAGAATTCCTTGCCCAGCTTTTCGAAGGCCTCGTCCACCACCTCTTCGGGGGTCTGGGCGATCTTCATCACCGCTTCGCCCTGCGGGCCGCCGGGCAGGTTGCTCAGCAGGCTGGGGGTGAGGGTGGTGCCCAGGGTGATGACCTCCACATCCACGTTGGTCTTTTCCACCTCGCAGGCAACAGCCTCGGTCATCTTCAGGATGAAGGCCTTGCCTGCGCCGTACTGGCCGTTCCAGGGCGAGCTGGAGATGCCGGTCATGGAGGACACATTGATCACCGCGCCCCGGTCCTGGGCGGCGAAGATCTTCATGTAATGGTAGAAGCACTTCATGAAGGTGACCACGTTCACATTGATCATCGCCTCATGCTTTTCCCAGGGGGTATCCTGGATCTTGCCGAAGGAATGCAGGCAGGCCACATAGCTCATGAAGCCCATGTCCAGCCCTTCGGTGGCGGCGAAGATGGCGTCGGTGGCGTTGGGGGTGGAAAAATCCGCCTTGACCACCTTGTAGTCCACGCCGTAGGTCTGCTTGATGCTTTCGCCCAGCTCCTTCAGCTTCTCTTCCCGGCGGCCCACCATCACAACGTTCATGCCGCCCTGGGCCAGCTTCTCGCAGAATGCCTTGCCCACGCCCTCGGTGGCACCCAGAACGATGCCCCATTCGCCGTATTTTTCGCGCAGATTCATGTTGAACAATCTCCTTTTTCTTTCTGCCGTTTCCGGGCAGTTTTTTCCACTTTTTGCAGGGGTCCGTTTGCAGTGTAGAGTAATATACCACTTTGACCAATCGAAGTCAAAGTGCAAAACGTAGAATTTCCGGCCGCTTTTTTCTACATACCACACCGCTGTATCACTTTATCTGACTGCGCTTTCTGCACAAAAAAACCGATGCAAAACAGCCGGGGTGACATAAGAAAACAGCGCCGGAAAAGGGCCGCTTTTGCAGGATTGCAGCGTCAAAGCCCCTTGACAACCACCAAGGGTGCCTGCGGGTCTTTTCCTTGCACTCCCATCAAAATCGGCCCTTTTCCGGTGCTGTGCAGTTCTGCCCCAGGATTTTGGATGCAGAAAGTGCGAAAAGGGGCGGCGCAAGCCTTGGTGGCTTGCCCGCCCCTTTGAACATTTTGTGCGCCAAAATCCTAAGGCAGAACCGTCGTTTTCTTATGCCACACCGGCTAACGCATCGGTTCTTTTTTCTTGCTTTTGGGCTTGTGCTTACTTCAGCACGGCGGCGGCGAAGTCGCGGCCATACTGACGGGCCTCGGCCAGCTGGGCGTCGCTGGGCTTGAAGCGGATCTTCAGGCCGGGCAGAGGCTGACCCAGCTTCAGGGCCTCCATGCGGGCGGTCAGGTTGGGAACCGCCTCGCCGCTCCAGCCGTAGCTGCCGAAGGCAGCGGCGGGCAGGCCGCGGTGGATGATGGGGTTCAGGCCCACCAGCATCTCGTAGATGGGGGGCAGAGCGTCGCCCACCAGAGTGGGGCTGCCCAGCAGGAAGCCGTCGGAGGACTGCAGCGCAGCCTTGGCAGCGGCGTTGTCGTCGGTGACCAGATCAAACATCTGGATGTGCTGCACGCCGCCATCCTTCAGGCCCTCGGCGATGGTCTCGGCCAGCTGCTTGGTGTAGCCGTAGGCGGAAACGTAGGCGATGACCACGTTCCGATCCTCGGGAGCCTTCTTCACGGGGGTGGCCCACTTGCGGTACAGATCGAAGTAGTGCTGGATGTTGGTGCGCAGCACGGGGCCGTGGCCGTTGCCGATGAACTCGATGTCCAGATCCTTGATCCGGTTCAGAGCCTTCAGCACGAAAGGCTTGAAGGGGCCCATGATGTTGTCGAAGTAGTACTTGTAGGCAGCCTCGAAGTCGCCCTCGATCAGGTCGTTGAATACCCGGTCGTCGGCGTAGTGGCAGCCGAAGGAGTCCACGGTAAACAGAGCCTTGGCCTCGGGGATGTAGGTGTACATGCTGTCCGGCCAGTGCAGGAAGGGCACGCTCAGGAATTCCAGGTGCATGCCGCCCAGGTCGATCTGATCCTTCTCGGTCACGGCCTGGCTCTTGAAGGGATGGTTCACGATCTCCTTCAGGAAGGTCAGGGCGGTGGCGCTGCCCACAACGGTGGCGTTGGGAGCCAGAGCCAGCAGCTTCTCCACGCCGCCGGCATGGTCGGGCTCGGTGTGGCCAACCACGATGTAATCGATGGTGGCGGGATCGCAGACCTCTTTCAGGTTCTCCAGATACTGGTCGAAGAACTTGGCCTTCACGGTCTCGAACACGGCGGTCTTTTCGGTGCCCTTCACCACATAGGCGTTGTAGCTGGTGCCGTACTCGCTGTACATCACGATGTCAAATACGCGCAGATCCGGGTCCTGTACGCCGACCCACCAGATGTTTTCCTTAGCCTGTAATGCTCCCATTGTTCTGTCTCTCCTTTATCGGGCGGGCTGGCCGCCTTGTTGATATGATTTGCCGTGCGCGCCGCGGCCAACGGCCGCTTTGCACTCCTTCTTTTAAAATACACCTTATTATACGGCGAATAAAAGCACCTCTTTGTTGCAGCGGCAACAAAATGATGCTTTTTTGTCAATCCTGCCGGTCGTAGAGCAAAAAGCGGAACCCGATGGGGGTTTCCAGCCGCTCCAGCCGGGCCAGACGGGCGCTGCCCTCGGCCGGGGTTTTCCAGTAATAGGGGGTCATGGCGAACAGATCGCCGATGGCCTGCCCCTCCACGGTAATCCGGTCCTCCGCCCGGGTCTCCCCGGCGGGGGAAAAGCCCGGATAGTCCACCTGCTGGCAGGGATTCTCGTAGGGCTCGTCGTACAATACGTCCTTCAGGCCCATCAGATGCTCCGCCGTGGGCACCGCGTAGATCAGCCGGCCGCCGGGGGCCAGGCAGCGGCGGAACTCCTCCCCCGCAAAGGGGGAAAAGATGTTCAGCACCACATCCGCCCAGCCGCTTTCCACCGGGGCGGCAAAGCTGCTGGCCACCGCGAAGGCCGCATTCGGCAGCTTCCGTTTGGCTGCCAGCCGCACCGCCGCCTTGCTGATGTCGAACCCGGCCAGCCGGAAGGGCAGGCCCTGCCGCTCCAGCTCGGCGCAGATGGCTCCGTCGTAGTAGCCCTCGCCGCAGCCCGCATCCAGAATGTGCAGCACGCCGCCCTTTTTGCGGGCCAGCTCCGCGCACAGGCGGGCCAGCTCGGCAGCGAAGGGTGCGTAGCCGCCCCCGTTTAAAAAGCGGTTGCGGGCGGCCACCATCTCCTTGCTGTCGCCGGGGATTTTGCTGTGCATCCGGCTGACAAGCAGCAGGTTCACATACCCCTCTTTGGCCCGGTCGAAGCTGTGGCCGGCCGGGCAGCGCACCGCGCCGCCCGCATCGGTCAGCCTTCCGCCGCACACCGGGCAGACAAAACCGCTCATTCCTCTGCCTCGCCCTCGATGGGCTCGGAGAAGCCGCCGTGGCTCTTCATGTACTCCTCAAAGCTGGCGAACTTCTGGGCCGGGGGCTTGCGGGAGATCAGCAGCAGGCCCGGATCCTCGTCCTTTGCCGGGGCCGCCTGCCGGGGCTGCTTTTCCGCCCGGGCAGATTTCTGCTGCTGGCTGCGGCCGGAAGTCCGCTGGGTCTGCCTGCTGTGCTCGGGGCGGGCGGCGCTTCGCTGCTGGCCGCGGCCGCTCTGGGCCTTTTCCCGGCTGGAGGAAGCCTGCTTTGCAGGCTGTTTTTCCGCCTTTTCCGCCGGGCGTTCATTCCGTTCGGGGCGTTCCGGGCGTTCGCCGCGCTCCTCCCGCTTTGCGTTTTCCTGCGCTGCCGCTTCCGCAGCCTTACCGGCCGCGCGCCGACGGCGGCGGCGGCGCTTTGCGCTGGCCGAAAGGGGCTGGCCAGCCTGGGTGTTCTTTTCTTCCACGATGGTAACCTCCAACTGTTGGTTTGCAGGCTCGTTCGGGGCCTGTTTCGCTGTTTCCTTCCGTTTGGGCTGCTCGGGCTTTGCCTTCTCCCGCTCCGGGCGCGGTGCAGGCCGGGCCGGTGCGGCGGCTTCCGCCCGCTCGCCCAGCTCCGGCAGCTCCAGCACCGGAATCTTTTTCCGGTTCAGCTTTTCGATGCCCGCCAGATATTCCTTTTCCTCCGGGCTGCAGAAGCTGATGGCCACGCCCTCGGCCCCGGCCCGGCCGGTGCGGCCGATGCGGTGCACATAGGTTTCCGGCACCTCGGGCAGGTCAAAGTTGAACACATGGGAAAGCTCGCTGATGTCGATGCCGCGGGCGGCGATGTCGGTGGCCACCAGCGCACGGATCTTGCCCGCCTTGAAGCTGTCCAGCGCGGCCACACGGGCGCTCTGGCTCTTGTTGCCGTGGATGGCCGCCGCGCCGATGCCCTGTTTGTTCAAAAAGGTGGCGATGGCGTTGGCCCCGTGCTTGGTGCGGCTGAACACCAGCGCGCTGGTCACCGCCGGGTCGGCCAGCAGCTTTGCCAGCAGCCGCTTTTTGTCCGGCTTGTTCACAAAGTAAAGGCCCTGCTCAATCCGCTCCACGGTGCTGCTCACCGGGTCCACCTTCACGGTGACCGGCTTTTTCAGAATGCTGTTTGCCAGCTGCTCAATCTCTTTGGGCATGGTGGCGCTGAACAGCAGGTTCTGGCGCTGGGCAGGCAGGTGACGGATCACCTTTTTCACGTCGTTCACAAAGCCCATGTCCAGCATCCGGTCGGCCTCGTCCAGCACAAAGATCTCCAGCCGGCTCAGATCCACATGGCCCTGACCGATCAGGTCGTTCAGGCGGCCCGGGCAGGCGGTGAGCACGTCCGCGCCGCGGCGCAGCGCGTCCACCTGGGGCTGCTGGCCCACCCCGCCGAACACCACGCAGTGGCTCACGTTCAGGTAGCGGTCGTAGTTTGCAAAGCACTCGTCGATCTGCAGGGCCAGCTCCCGGGTGGGGGTCAGAATCAGCGCCCGCACTCCCTTGTGGGAGGGGTGGCTGGCGGCCAGCCGCTGCAGAATGGGCAGCGCAAAGGCGGCGGTCTTACCGGTGCCGGTCTGGGCGCAGCCCAGCAGGTCATACCCGGCCAGCACCGGCGGAATCGCCTTGGCCTGAATGGGCGAAGGGGTTTTATACCCCTGCTCCTCCACTGCCTTCAGCAGCGGGCGGGTCAGTTTCAGTTCGCTAAAATTCATAGTCCTCCAAATAATCGCTTGTTCAAACGGCAACACCGCGCCCGAAAAAACGGGCGCGGCCCTGCCTGAAACAAGCCGGGGCGCAGGGGCCCGCCGTCAGCGGATGTACCTGCACTCCAGCTCGTACCGCTGTTCCCGGGCCTCAAGGGGCGCAAACAGCCCCAGGGGCAGAAAATCGGCCCCCGCAAGGCCCCGGAACAGATCCTCGTTTGTCTCATGCAGCAGCACGCCGGTGTTGCCGTCCGCCGCCAGCTCCCGCAGCTCGGCCTCATCGGCCAGCCGGTCGGCAAAGCAGGCGGGGTTCGCCCGCAGATACTCCTGCAAAAAGGCTTCCAGCACGGCAGCCGCCAGCGGCCAGCGGCCCCCGACAGGCCACACCGCCCGCTGCCAGGCACCGTACACAAAGTCCAGCCGCCCGGAGCAGCCGGGAACCGGGCTCTCCTCCAGCCGCACGCTTTGACCGGCGCACCAGCTGCGGAAGGCCGCCAGCAGCGGCAGGCCCTGCACCCCCATCACCAGCCGGTGGGCGGGGGCAAGGCGCAGACCGGCACTCCGGATGCTGCACACCTCGGCCAGACAGAAGCGGGCCGGATGCGTTTCCCGCTCCGCTTCGCTCAGCTCCTCCCGCATCATCATCCAGTATGCCCGGGCGGCGGCCAGATCCTCTTCCCCGCTCACCGGGGCAAGCAGCGCCGCGCCCGCAGGCCCTTGTGCCGGGTCAAACAACGCCGCCAGCGCACCCAGCCGGTCGGCAGATTCCACCGCCCAGCCCACGGCACTGCCGCCGCCATAGCACAATGGCCCCTCATAGAGGGGCGCCTGGTTTTGAATTTCTTCCACCGCCGCAAACAGGGCCGCTTCGTCCATGTTTGCCGCCAGCAGAATGTGGCTGCTCTGTAGCGCCGCATCCTCCCAGCGTTCCAGCCGGGGCAGCACCTGCCGGGCAGCCAGCGCCGAGGGCGCCCGCACCGGAGTGCGGCTGCCTGCGGCAAAAGCGTAGGCTTCCAGATCCACGCAGCCCACAAGGCCCCGGCGCACCCGGCCGTCCGGCAGGGTGCGCTCCAGATACACAAAGCCGTTCACCGTGCGGGGCAGCAGCTCCCGGGCCCGGCCCATGGCCGCCTTTGCCGCGGCCAGCCGCTCCCGGGTTTCCACCCGCTGAAGCAGCGCGTCCGGCACCAGCAGCTGCATGGCCGCCGGAGCGTTTTCCCGCCGGGCCTCCAGCTCGCGCCAGCTCTCCCGGCTCAAAGCGCCCGCCGAGGGGCAGGCCCACTGTTCCGGCGAAACGCCTTCGCCGGGCACAAGCAGCCGGCCCGGCACAAAGCAGGGCTGGCTCATTGGCCCGCCTCCACCGCGAACACGTCGCCGGTGCGCACGCCCACATAGTCGCAGCCCGCGGCTGCGGCTTTGGCGGCGTCCAGCTGGGTCTGGGTCTCTTCGGTGAGCTCGCCGCCCACCTCGATGGCCAGATTCTCAATGCCCAGCGCGTCGATGGTACCGCCGGTCAGGCGGGTCTCCTGGCCGCTGGCCACGTTCAGCGGGTATTCCACCCAGCAGGTGGCCTTTTCCTGCCATGCGGCCAGGGCGTTTGCCAGGCACTGGGCCTCGGTCACGCCGGCCGTATCGCCATAGCTGGCCTTGTCGCGGCCGGCGGTGGTGGGCAGCTGCACGCCGGTGAGCCAGATCTGCTCAAAGCCCATGGCTTTGGCCTCGTCGATGATGCCGCCGATGTAGTCCACCGCGGCGCTGGAATACGGGTTCAGCCAGGCCTTGCCGCCCTTGTCCTGCGCGGCGTCCAGCCACAGGTAGTCGGTGCCCTGATACTTCACAGCCATTTCCCGGTTGGCGCTGGCGGCCAGTGGATCCTGGAAGGCGCACACACCCGCCACCGGCACGATGCCCTGCTCTTTGAAGGCCGCAGCCACCGCCGCGCCGTCGATCTGGGTGGTGGAAAGGCTGGATGCCGCCGCCGGCAGGGCGCTGGCGTAGTACACGCTGCCGGTGCTGTCCTTCAGGGGCACCACCGCATAGGTCACGCCCTGGCCTGCCAGCTGCTGCGCCACCTGCTCGGCCGCGCCCTCGCCGGTCAGGCTGGCCACGTCCACAAAGGCCCAGCTGCCCCGGGTCATGTCGCCGCCGGTCTGGGGCGCTTCGGTGGGCTGGGGCTCACTGGCGGGCTGGCCTTCCGACTCGCTGGCGCTCTGGGGCACGGAGGCGCTTTCCGGCTGGCTTGTGGGCGGATTGTCGGAATCGCCCCGCACGATGCTGTACCAGGTGCTGGTGCCGAAGTTGATCACCGCAGGGCCTGCCAGCCAGCCCACCGCAAACAGCGCCACCAGAGCCAGAACGCCCCCGGCGATGCGCGATGCGCGCTGCCGGCCGCTGTAAAAGCTGCGCCGGTACCGCTTCACTTTGCCCAGATTTTTCTTTGCCATATCAAATCAAGCCGCCTTTCCGCGTGGGTTTTCCACGGTGTGTCATCCAATGGAGATGCGGTGCCCGGTGAAGCCGTAGATGGCCAGCGCCAGGATACCGATGTAAATCAGGGTAACGGGCAGACCCTTGAAGCTGCCGGGGATCATGTCCTGCCGCATGCGGCGCTGGCCCTCGCTCACCACCACCACGGCGGCGGTGTAGCCCACGCCGCTGCCCAGCGCAAAGCCCATGGTCTGCACCAGATTGAAGCTCTGGGTGGCGGCAATCAGCAGCACGCCCAGCACCGCGGTGTTGAAGGTTGCCATGGGCAGCACCGCCAGCATGCGGCGCGCCTTTTCCTTCCAGATCAGCAGCAGCACGCCCAGCACCACAAAGAAGGCCACCGTGCTGCACAGGATGAACAGGAACGGGCGCACGGCGTTGCGCCAGCTCAGCGGGGTGAGCAGAAGGTCCACCCAGAAGCTCAGGGGCGCCGCCACCAGCTGGATCAGGCAGAGCAGGCCGCCGAAGGTGAGGGTGTCCACGGTGGAATCCTCCACCAGCTTCACCAGGCGGGACACGCCCATCGCCCGGCCGAACACTGCGTTTTCCGCAAACACTGCCGTTACAGCATACAAAAAGAAGGTGCTGCAGGCTTTTATTACTTCCATCATTCGCCTCGTCTCGCCTCCGTATGCACATGTTTTTTGTAGGCCCGAACCAGACCGCGCCAGACCGCGCACACCACGCCCAGCAGGATAAACCCGCCGGCGGGCAGGCTGGCCATGGGCAGCAGGGTGGTATTCAGCCGGGGAATGGGTGCGCCGAACAGGGTGCTTGCGGCCAGAATCTCCCGCAGGCAGCCCATGAGCAGCAGCACCAGCACATAGCCCGCAGTGGTACGCAGGCCCTTGCGCAGGGCGGTCATCACCCGCTCGGGCTGGGGCCGCTCGTACCTCTTGATGATCAGCGGCTCCACCACCAGCATGGGCAGATAAACGCCCAGCTGCAGAATTTCCACATCAAAAATGGCCCGCAGCGCAAAATATACGCCGATGTACAGAATCGAGCTGGTGAAGCAGTACACCAGCGCCCGCAGCTGGCCCCGGCCGGTGCGGCAGATCATGGCCGCAACCACCCGGGTGGGGGTGAGCAGCAGCAGCACCGCCACGCTGAGCATCAGCGCGTTCATGCCGTTGGTGGCAGCCACCACCAGCGGCGCAAGGCCCATGCCCTGCATGATGACCGGGTTGTTCAGGAAAATCCGGTCCCGCCGGGCAATGCGCTCCATGTTTTCCGACAGGTATTTCGCCTTCTTAGAGTTCACGGCGCACAACCCCCTTTCGGTGCAGGATGCGAAGCACGGCCCGGTCCAGCCAGCCGGAGAAGGCGTTCACCGCCAGAATGGCGAAGCACACGCCGGTCTCGTAGTTGCCGTAGTAGCGGAACATCATGGCCATAAAGCCGGTGAGCGCACCATACAGGATGCGGGAGATCCGGTTGGTGGGGCAGATCACCGGGTCTGCCATCAGAAAGACCGCCGCAAACAGCAGGCCGCCGCTGCACAGCTCGTATTTCATCACCGCCAGCCGGTCGGCCACATAGGTCCAGGGCATGCTGAAGGCGGGAATTTCGCCCAAGCGGGGGGCCACAAAGGCCACCAGCGCGCACATGCCCAGAAAACTGAACATCACGCTCAGGTGCAGGCTGCGCCGGTTTGCCAGAAACAGCGCGCAGGCCATGATCACCAGCAGCGCGGTCACGCCCATGGGGCCCGCGTAGTTGCCCAGAAACAGGGTGGTATTGTCCAGTGTGGGCAGGCCGCCGGTCTTTAACGCATGCAGGGGCGAATCCACCAGCTGCACGCTGGAAACACTGCCCAGAGGCAGGCTCTGGAACAGCTGGGCTTCCGGATACCGGAACACCTGCTCCGGCCAGCTCACCGCCACCACCGCGTAGCCCACGGCGGTGGGATGGAACACATAGCAGCCATAACCGCCGAAGGCTTCCTTGCCCAGCAGCACCGCCGCCACCGCGCCCACGATCACCACATAGTAGCTCACCGTGGCGGGCATGATGAGCGCCAGCATGAAGGCAAAAGCCTCGCTGCTCCACTCCCCTTTTTCGTAGGGGCGGCCCCGCAGCCAGGCCACCAGTCTGTCGCTCAGGTTGGCCGCGATCACCGCCGTGCCGCACAAAAGCACCGACCGCAGCCCGTAAAACGCAAAGGCCATGGCCAGCAGCGGCAGGCACATATAAAACAGATCCGCGTGAATGCCCTTATCCTGCCGGATGCGGGCAAGTTGTTGTTCCTTCAAGTGCACTGCTCCCTTCCTTGTAAGATTCGGGCTTCTCACAGGCCCTTCAGCCCGCGCACCGCGCCGGCCATGTCGGCCTTGCCGAATACCGCGCTGCCTGCCACCAGCAGGTTCGCGCCCGCCGCCACACACTGGGGGCCGGTCACCGCATCCACGCCGCCGTCCACCTCCAGCCAGGGCGAAAGGCCCCGGGCGTCGCACTCGGCGCGCAGGGTTTTCAGCTTATCCAGTGCGCCGGGCATGAATTTCTGGCCGCCGAAGCCCGGCTCCACGCTCATCACAAGAATCAGGTCCAGCCGGTCCAGAAAGGGCAGAACGGCCTCGGCCGGGGTGCCCGGCTTGATGGACAGGCCCGCCTTGCAGCCGGCGGCATGAATGGCGTCGATGGTTTCGCCCGCGTCGCTTTCGCTTTCCAGATGGAAGGTGATGCAGCTTGCGCCCGCCTTCACAAAGGCGTCCACATAGTCCAGCGGGCGGCGAATCATCAGATGTACGTCGTAAAAGGCATCGGGCAGCGCCTTGTGCAGGCTTTGCAGCACCGGCACACCGAAGCTGATATTGGGCACAAAGCAGCCGTCCATCACATCGAAATGCAGCATGTCGGCTCCCGCGTCCAGCACCTGGCGGCATTCTTCACCCAGGCGGGCAAAGTCCGCCGCAAGGATCGAGGGGCTCAGTTGAGTCATGGGAAAGGTCCTCCTTATGGATCATGCGCAACGGGCCCGCTCTACAAATTGTAAAACGTCAGAGCGTGCGCAAGGATATACAGTATAATTTTATCCTATTTCCCGCTAAAAAGCAAACCGCCATAACCCTTTTCACGTTTTTTGCACAAAAGCGCGGTTTCCGGACATTTCCGAAAACCGCGCTGGCTGTTTTTTGGGGAAATAGCGCATTCTTCCCGGCGATGGAGCGTCAGCCGTGAATCGTGCGGTATTGCCTTTACTTTTTTCCGGTCTGTTTGCGCCGCTGCTCAGGCGGGGCCTCGCAGGGCAGGGTGAAGTTGAACTGGCACCACTGGCCCTCCTCGCTCTCGGCCCAGATCTTGCCGCCGGAAAGGCCCACCAGAATCTTGCAGATGTGCAGCCCCAGGCCGCTGCCCCGGGCGTTGAGCCCGCGGCTTTTATCCTCCTTGTAGAACCGCTCGAACACGAAGGGAAGCGCGTCCGCCCCGATGCCCTGGCCGGAATTCCGGATGGACACCGTGACCATGCCGCCGCTCTTTTTCACCGAAAAGCGGATGTAGCCGCCCTCCGGGGTGAACTTGATGGCATTGTCCAGAATGTTGTAGACCACCTGATACACCAGATCCTGATCCGCGTAGACCATGGTGCGGGTGGGGGCAAGGCCCTGAATCTCCACATGCTGGTTCTGGATGCGCTGCTCGGCGCTGAACACCACGCCGGTGATGCTCTCCCAGATGTCGTAGCTCTGGGCATTCACCCGGTACTCGCCCGCCTCCAGCTTGGAGATGTCCAGCATGTTCTGAATCAGACGCGTCAGCCGGCCCACCTCCTGGCTCACCAGACCCAGATAATGCTGGCGCAGCTCGTCCGGAATGGTGCCGTCCAGCATGCCGTCGATGAAGCCCTTGATGCTGGTCATGGGGGTGCGCAGCTCGTGGGCGATGTTGCCCATGAAGCTGGCGCGGGAGGAATCGATGGTTTCCAGATTGCGGGCCATGTTGTTGAAGGTCACCGCCAGCTGGGCCACCTCGTCGTTGCCGTCCACCGGAACGCGCACGCTGAAATCGCCGCTGCCGAACTTGCGGGCGGCCTCGCTGATGCGCCGCAGCGGGGTGGTGAGCCGGTTGGTCACAAAGATGGCCAGAAGGCTGGCCGCCAGCAGCAGCAGCCCGGCGCTGAGCACGAAGATGGAGAACATGTCGCTCACGAACACATTCAGGCTGGCCGCGCTGGCCGAGGCGAACACATAGCCCGCCGCGGCGCCGGATTCATCCCGCATGACCCGGCCCACGGTGTAGTATTTGCCGCCGTAAAGCCCGCCCAGATTGCCGGTTTCAAAAAAGCCGTCCTCTTCCTGGGCCTGGCGCAGAATGTCCGCGTCCACCTGGCTGCCGATCAGCTGCTCGGCCTCGTTCTGGGTATACAGCATCACCTGACCGGAGGCGTCGGTGAGCAGCAGGTTGGTGCTGCTGGTGCGGCCGATCAGGCGCATCTGATCCTGCACGCTGGAGCGGGCGTTTTCATCCTCCAGCAGGCGGCGCAGGGGGGAGCCCTCCTGCACCTGCATGGCGGTCACCTGCACCACGTCGTTCAGGGTGCTGCGTTTGTCCTCCTGAAAATAGCCCATCACCAGATACATCTGGATCAGGCCCATCACCGCCGTGCTCACAATGAGCAGAATGGCGGTGGTGCTGAAATACATGGAACTGATGCTTTTTCTCACACGCGATCAATCCTTTGCTTCAAACTTGTAGCCCACGCCCCACACGGTTTTGAGGCTCCACTGCTCGCTGGCGCCCTCCAGCTTTTCCCGCAGGCGCTTGATGTGCACGTCGATGGTGCGGGAGTCGCCGTAATACTCGAAGCCCCACACCTCGTCCAGCAGCTGGTCGCGGGTGAACACCCGGTTGGGATGGCCGGCCAGATAGGCCAGCAGCTCCAGCTCCTTGGGGGGAGCCTCCACCACCTTGCCCTTCACCTTCAGCTCGTAGCGGCTCATGTCCAGCGAGAGGTTCTCGAACTGGATCACGCCGTCCTTTGCGGAATCCTCCGGGTTGCAGCGGCGCAGCACCGCCTTGATGCGGGCCACCACCTCTTTGGAATCGAAGGGCTTGACCACATAATCGTCCGCCCCCAGCTCCAGGCCCAGCACCTTGTCGAATGTCTCGCCCTTGGCGGTGAGCATGATGATGGGGGTGTTTGCCTGGGCGCGGATGCGGCGGCAGACCTCCCAGCCGTCCATCCTGGGCATCATCACGTCCAGCAATACCATATTGGGCTTGTTCTGTTCAAACAGCTCCAGCGCCTTTTCGCCGTCGTGGGCGATCAGAGTCTCGTAGCCTTCCTTTGCCAGATACAGTCTCAGCAGCTCGCAGATGTTCTGGTCATCATCCACGATCAAAATTTTCTGGTTGGGCATATTCTCCCGCTCCTTTTTCATTTACCGGGCGGCGCAAAAAATCCTCCGCGCCGCCCGAATTGTTTCCGGTAATTGTATTTATTATACAATAGAAATATGGACAAAAAAAGAACGCTCCCCCCTCAAAAAGACAAAAACCCGGCGGCAGGTGGCAAATCGCCGTTGCGCAAACCGCCGGGATTGGGTATAATGATGGGTGCGAAACCGCGCGGCGGCCCAACAAGGCCGCCGCCTGCCATACACCAGAAGTTTAATGTTTAAGGAGTTTCAAGCCATGAAATTAGGTATCGTGGTTCATATTCCTTTCTTCAAAATCTCCATATAAATCCATGAAACACCATAAAACAGCTTTAGAATGCGACTTTTTTCGCTTTCAAAAAAACACAAGTCAATATAGGCCGGATAAAATCACATGTGAAAATGGTGTAAAAATGGTGTAGAGGATACCAAATGGTGTATAACACACCGACCGCAACAACTCACTGAGCCAGTGCAACACACTTGAATATTTTCGTTAAGTGCCAATCCCAAATTGCTGGGGTTGGCTTTTCTTTTTCCACGGTAGTCGAAGGAGGACTTGCAATGAAACAAGGTGTTTTGGTTTACGATCAAGAAAATGACCGCATTGATATCCGCTTCGGATTGGAGGACTATTATGGGGGCCTGCACTGCGGCACGACTTTCGATGTTCTGATTGGTCGCCGGTGGATACCCACCCGAATTGAACTGGGGAGAGTCTGGTATCTGGTCGGCATAAAAACAAGTAACCTGGAGGGGTTAAGAGTCCGCATCTAAACACACCGTTCCAAAGATCATCACACCAAACCTGCAATCAGGAGGAACCATGACATGAAGTGCCTGCTTAAATATCGTTGGGTCAAGCTTCCCAGAGCCCAACTTCCTCAGGGCAAGGGCATATTGGGTTATTGGAGCAGACTCGCGGCTCGGGCAGCATTCAGAAAAGGCACGGCATGTTATTGTGGCTATCACAATGAAGTTGTGCCCGGAATGTGGTCTGGTGGAATCGTCGGCCTAAAAAGCATCCTCGGAGTTCGCCGACGTGCTCAGGCGCTTCAGATTATGGATCAGCTACAATCGCTCGGTTATATAAGGTATAGCCTGGATCAGAAGACCAAACGATTGGATTACCAGATCTGCGACTGGGTCATCAGCTGCTCCGGCCAGGGATGCTCAGCCGGAACAGTATATGCCACAGATGGGTATGGTTTCCTCTGCCTCCCGCGCAATATCACACAGAGGCTTGTCAAGCATAACTACAAATTTGAAGAAGCAGACGCATTGCTAGATCTATGGTGCCACACAACATGGCAAGATTCACGCAATGCGTTTTCTTTTTTAGCGCCGGCAGTTCAGTTTGGTGAATACGGGGCAGTTCTGACACTTGAATATCTCGGTCAACGCTGGGGCTGGGAACGGACTAAGGTCTGGAGGTTTTTCAGAAAACATGAGGGTGCCTTTCCTCTTTACCGTCTCCCCGGCGCCTTTGGGTGCCTGGTATTCAATTCCCTGTATCCGACCGAACCCTATTCTGAATTGCCGAAACAGGCCGATGTTGAACGTATTTTGACCAAAATACGCATTATGGGTCAGAATACGCACATTTCTGGCACAGACCATGCCCGTCTTTGCAAGATGGTTTTGTGGTATAGCAGACAACTAAGCGGTGAACCGAGCTGCGTCCCAGCACAGAACGAAAATGCTCGCGTTGCAGTTTCGCACTCTATTAAATACGCGTATTTTTCTCTGTGTTGGAATTGCAAGAACTGTATGTATGACTGCAATGAGTGTGAAGTTCTATCGAAAACATCTGAACTGATTTTCAACGAACGACAAGATAAGGAGAGTTGTAATGAAGAAACAATCGATTGCCGAAAAGGCATTATACGAACAAGAAGAACAGCAGATACAAGAAAAGTCCGATGCTTTCATTCGGATTTTGACGCAGCGAGGAATTCTGGGAAACGATCAGATCAAGGACGAACGGATTCGGCAAGCCCAGCAGGAAAAGCAGCGTCGTATGTATCACAACACAAGGCTGCTCCTGGAACAATACCGGAATATCGCATGGGCGCTGGAATGTTTCCCCGACACGATTGCTGCGGAACTGGATCACCCGCTGGGGGATCTGGACTCTCTGCTCGGAAAGATGGATCTGGAAATGGGTCTTGGGAACCGCAAACTGGAGAGTCGCTTGGAAAGCGTAAAAAAGTCCCGTTTGTTGCTGGATCGGGTCAACGAGGCTCTGACTGTTCTGAAACGAAAGCCTGACAATGGCCCCAAAATGTATGAACTCATCTACCAAACCTACCTGGCCCCCGAAAAACTGAGCCATGCTGACCTGCTGTACCGGCTTGACATCTCCTCACGTCACTATTACCGGCTTCGTCAGCAGGCCATCACCATTCTGTCAATTCGTTTGTGGTCCGCTCCTTCCAACGAGGTTGATTCCTGGCTTGAGATCCTCACGTTGCTCGAAAGCCTTTGATGAAAATGCGATGGCAAAGGAAAAGGCATAAAATTGGCAAGGTGGGCGCCGATGACATGTAAATGCGAAAAAGGTATACTGATATTGTCCCAAAGTAGGACAAAACGAAAACGCCGCTTTTGAAGCATAATGCTTTAGAAGCGGCATTTTTCATCGAAAAAACAGGAGGACATATCTATGCAAAAACTCTATTCGCTGTGCAAAAGGCGCTTGCAGCCGTTTTTTTGCGCCACTGCTAGCATCCTCTACATGACGATGCTTACCGCACAGCCAGTATTCGCAGAAGATGCTGCGACCGGTGGTGAGAATATCTGGAGCCGATTCTCCACGATCATGCAAGATGTCTATGGCGAGCTGGTAGCCATCAGCACAATCGTAGGCGTCACAGTAGCATCTATCGCACTGATTATCCGTATGGTTTCGCGGAATCAGCGGGCTGTTGACGAAGCCACGGGTTGGCTCAAGCGCATTGTTATCACCTGGATCGTACTGAACTCGCTGGGCTTCATCGTTGCTTACCTGCAGCCGCTGATCTCCGGCGGCCAGTACACACCCTGACAGCGGGCCCCAAAAAGAAAGCAAGGAGTGAACCAGCATGTTAGACTGGATTTTTGAAGGAATCATCACCTGGATCTCCAGCATTGCCTCTTCGCTGATGGATGCTGTTTCCGGGCTGTTCCTGAACGCTTTGGGTGCCGATATGACCGTTATGGAGGAATACTTTCCCTTTATCACGGTGGCATACACGGTCATGCAGTATATGGCATGGGCGGTCCTGTTCCTGATTACGGTCTGGCAGCTGTTTCGGACGTTTGGAGGTCCCATAACCGAGGCGGAACACCCGCTGCATCTAATCGTGCGTAGCTCTATTTTTGCCCTGCTTATCGGGTATGCAAGACCGATATTTATGGTGGCATTGGACATTGCGCGTGCGCCATATACGGCACTCTTGGATCTCAGCATGACCAGCGAGGACTTTACTTTTGCGGGTCTTGAGGAGACTCTCAGCAATGGTTTGTTGACAATCGCATCGACAGTAACCGTTATTGCTCCAATTCTGCTGCTGATTCTGCTTATTTCGATTGGCTGGAACTATTTCAAACTGCTGCTTGAAACCGTAGAACGGTATATCGTGGTTGGTGTGCTTTGCTACCACGGCGTACAGCGCCTACTACCACCTGCACCGGAACAATGCGCTGGCTGAATCCCAGGACCAGGTTATGAAGGGTAATCTGGAACTGACCAAACGGGTCTCCAGTACCGGTTCCAGCGATGGCGTCAAACTGGAAGGCGCCGGCTTTACGCTCTATCTGATTTCGGATCTTAGCAAAGAAGAGCAGTTTGCCCAGAGCCACAGCGGCAAATATTTGATCCATTCGATTCTGGACGCCTACATCAACCCGCAGTACGACCAGGATCATCCCAAGTACGACTTCAGCGGCGAAACACAGGCCATTGCCAAGACCTATGAGGTAGACGCCGACCAGATCGCGGACTACAACGCAACACTGAAGGCCATCGGCGATTTCAAGAATGGTTCTGGCGATGGCTGGGTGGCCACTGGCCGTCCCAACGAGTATGTGCTGTCCGAAATCTTCTCCAATGAGATCGGCACGATCCGCGTGGAGGGGTTGCCCTATGGACAATACCTGGTTGTGGAGAGCACGACCCCTGCGGATGTCTTCCAGGCGCAGCCGTTCATCGTCACGATCGATCCCGCCGACGAAACTGTACCCCAGTCCGGCATGGCCAACCCGAAAGACAGCGAGCAGAAACCGTCCGGCAGTTATCAGGAGTACACGATTCTGGATGAAGAGATCGAAGTCTATCTTCGTGTAACTAAGCTGGATGAGGAGACCGGGAAACCGGTGCTGCTCAAAGGCGCCGCTTTCCAGATTTACTGGATGGACGAGCAGGGGAATCACATTCTTGACGACCAGGGGCATGCCAAGCTGGTTACCATGACCGATACTACCAATCCGCTCGTGCCTAAAAACGTTGACACCTTCTACACGGATGATACCGGTACCCTGGTGCTTCCTGAGAAACTCCCGCTCGGCCACTACCGCCTGGTGGAGATCAACGGGCCCAACGGGTTCTACAATGAGTGGGCGGCCACGGCTGTCTATGAAGATGGCCACCTTCAGATCGACGATACCGGCCGATTCGCTGACGGCAGCTTCTACGTTGATTTTGCAGTCACCACAGACCGGGCGTATAAAGCGACCGGCGATGACAGCGAAGACAGCCAGGATATCCTGGTCATCGACGAAAACTATGCCAACAACGAAACGCTGGGAATGCTCAAAATCCGCAAGACCGGTGAAGTCCTGATTGGCTGGCAGGAGGAAAACGGCGAGATCCTCGACCCTGAGTTCTCCGGCATGGCGCGCCCGGGCCACTTTGTTTATGAGGAACGGCCTGTAGCCGGCGCAGAGTTTACCATCACTGCGGCAGAGGATATTTACACGCAGGATTGGCAGACGAATGCGAACGGGGAGAGGACGCTGTGGTATGCGAAAGGCGATGTGGTGGCAGTCGTCACTACCGGTGACGGTACCAGCGACATCAACGTATTCCGTCCGGGCCGTACTCAGGCCACCTATGATTTCTTGTCGGTGATCCACGATGGAACTGTGGGTGAAGTAATCGTCACCCTCCCGTTGGGGACCTATCACGTGCAGGAGACCAAGGCACCTTATGGCTTTGCGGACACCACCCAAAGTTACGATGTGACATTTGAGTGGGACAGCCAGTTGAACGACGTGGTCATGGCCTACACCATTACGGAGTATCCCTCCGACGGCTCCGAATCGCGGACGTCAACTTTCAGCATTGTTAACGCCAGCGCGGCGGGCTCTGCGGAGGCCGAAGCGCATGTGCTGTGCTTCCATAATGAGCGCGTTAAACCGGAGATCGATGTCTACAAAAAGGATATCAAGACCGGTGAGCTGGTCGCAGGCGCTGTATACAACCTGATTACTACCGACCCCATCTATACTGCGGATGGCAAGCTGCTCTTCCACGCAGGAGATTTAATTGCCACCTCCGCACCGACGGATGAGAACGGTCACACCACCTTCGTTTGCGATCTGCCGATGCGCGGCCAGTACTATGGTGTCGATGACGTCTATATCCCTGAAAACATCTACGGGACTGGTGCCGATCACACCAAGAACAGCGGCAACTATATCATTCGCGAGATTAAGGCACCGGACGGCTATTATCTGGACGCTCCGGATGCAGAGATTACCTTCACCTATGCAGGCGCAGAATCCGCTACTGTCACCATTGAATCGACTTTCCAGAATGATGCAACCTCCTTCCACGTTTCCAAGCGCGAGCTGACTGGGGATGAGGAACTTCCCGGCGCAAAACTGACGATCAAAGATACGGACGGCAATGTGGTTCGAGAATGGATCAGCGGTGAAGAACCTGTGGAGATCCGTGGTCTGCTCTTCGACAAGGTATATACCCTGACCGAGACAAACCCGGCACCTGGTTATGCGCTTGCAGAAGACATCCGGTTCAAACTGGTTCAGAGTAAGAATGAGGACGGCGATCTCATCAATGCTGCAGATGTTTATGTCTGCACCGGTAAGGACTGGTTGATCTTTGACCACTGGGAGAAGATGGAAGACAGCATGGTGGTTATGCGTGATGATATCATCCGTGTTGAGATTTCCAAGCAGGATATCACCACCAAACAGGAATTGCCTGGTGCCCACCTGGTCATCAAAGACGAAAACGGCAATGTGATTGCCAGCTGGGTCTCCTCGGATAAGCCCTACTACATCGAAAAACTCCCCGCCGGCAAGTATGTGCTGATCGAGGAGAGCGCACCTGATGGGTATCTGGTCGCAGAGAAGATTGAGTTTGAGGTCAAACCGACTGGTGAAATCCAGACTGTTGTCATGTATGACAGCCGCGTTCCCACTCCTGAGCAGCCTACTCCGGAAACCCCGACTCCGACCCCCCCGACACTGCCTCAGACCGGTGACTTGCCCTGGCTGCCGGTTGCGCTCGGTGTGGTAGCAGCCGGAGCCGCTGTCGGTATTCTGGTTATGAGCCGCAAGCGCGACCTTGCCCTGCGCGACGATGATTCGAAGCAGGAGCAGCAGGATCACGAGCAATGAGGTACTTTCTAAAAGGATTTCTCTATGGAATACTGGGGATTTCTTTGATTGGCCTGATCTGGCTTATGATTGTCCGACCGCAGCTGACCGCCCGGGATGCTGCGGATCTAAAAGACGAGTATTCTGAAACCGTCTCCGGGGCCACAAGCCCCGGAGATTCTGTTGGCGAGGAGTCTTCCGTAGATATCCGCGCTATGCAGCGACAGTACCCGGATATCAAGGCTTGGCTCACTGTACCGGGGACAGTAATCGATTATCCTGTTCTGCAGAGCAGTGCGGAAGATCCGGAGCACTATCTCCGGCGCAATTACGATGATACTTGGCGCATGGCAGGCAGCCTGTTTTTTCAATACGACTGTACACTCGATTCACGCAATTTGGTGATCTTTGGTCACAACATGTCGGATGGAGCGGATGGATCGATGTTTGCGTGCCTTCGCAATATGTTTGATGCAGAATTCCGCGAAGAGCATTCACAGATTATACTGCATACGGCGGATGGCACACGCTATTTCCACGTTGTGTCCGCGATGAAAACGGACTTAACACAGCTTCCGTTTAACCAAACCATGTTCCAAAGCGATAATGACTTCCTTACATTTGCAAAGCAAATGCTGCAGGATACCGATGTCATGCCCAACAGCGACCTCACACTACTTACACTCATCACTTGTGCATATGACTGGGACGGAGCCAGAACAGTAGTAGTTGCGGTTGAAACGAATGAGTGGTGATTATTTGTAGAACTGTATTGGCGTTCACGAAGGGGATGAGACAGACGGAGCATCTGTTGGATAGACTGGCACGGGAGCAAAATACTGTAGTATCAAATCTGCGCCTTGTGATGTATTACCGTCACAATACACTACTCAAGCTGATCTGTATGCCAAATAAAGATAGTGTTTCTCTTCCGGAATGGTCGAGAACATTATCTTACTTGGCTGAAACAAACCTTTCTATCAATTCCTACGATGAAGTTGACATGGTTTTGAATGAACTGATCAAATCATCGTGACCTTAATATCCAGAGGAGGCAGAATGAAAGCGAGAACAACCATATTGCTGGTGCTCCTTTGTTTATGCATCTTTATGGGCCAAACAGCTTATGCGGATACCGACGGAACCGAATTGCAAATACTGGAACCGTCGTACCTTGAAATTCAATTGGGCATAGACTGGGCCGGCACCGAGTTTCAGCTCCGTACAGATATGGGGCTTTACCCAGACACCATCCAAGTTGATTCAAATGGAATACTCCATTTGGAGATAGGCGGAAGCAAAAATTATTTTCTTTCAAATATGTCAGATGATACACTGACCGTTACGCTCCCGGAGGAAACAGATGCGTCCTCCGCTCTGGCTCAGGAGGACCAATGTGCCACGAACGCAGACAAGGAGACATGGCCTATCTTTGTGATGGTCGGAATGCTGGTTTTTGCCACAGGCGTTTGTGTTGGAATAGGAGGTGGTATTGCTTACTGCAATATTGGGAAGCAATGAAACCGCTCCCAGACTGATTTGAAAACGCAAAACACAAACCGATTGGTAATGTTTTGTGCTTTTATAATTGAAATTATAACAAATAGGCTTGACATTTGCCGTTTGGTATGCTATTCTGAAGATGTGGCAGGGGCTTGCGCTCAGGCATACAGTCTCTTCGGAAGAGCTCCCGGAGTCAGACCCTCCCTGCGGGCGGGGAACTGTATCGGATTTCGCGCACAGAGCGATCCACACGGCGCAAGTCACATCTGATCATTTAGGGCCGGAAGGCTGCTGGGATCAGCAAGATGCTGGAGATGATTTGGAAATCTCCTTTGCCATCTTGTTTTCCTATGCAGTTTTCCGGCTCTTTTTCTATTTCCGGATGAAGAAAGGTAACGCATCATGAAAAAAAAGAAAGGGATTAATCCAAGCAGAATGCGGTGTCCTTATTGTAAGGCACCCATGATTCTTCGAAGCGCGGATGGTATATATCAAGAGAATTCGCAGAATGTAAAGCTTTATGTTTGCAGAAATTACCCCAATTGTGATACTTATGTGCGAACTAAGCCGGGGAGTGCATTCCCGTTAGGCACTCCTGCCAACCGTGAACTTCGGGCATTGCGTATTCAAACGCATCGTTGCTTTGATGCGCTTCATCAAAACGGATATATGGCAAAACGAGATGCCTATATTTGGCTTGCGGCCTTTCTTCAGGTTCCGCAGTCACAAGCACATATTGGATACCTGGGCGAGTATTCCTGTAGGCTTGTGATAGCCGAAAGCAAGCGTATGCTGCAGCGATACGAACAACAGGATCAGAATGTCCAAATGAGGAGATATCATGATACGGTTAAACAACGAACAGCGGAATCTTGTTAACGAAAACATCAAGTTGGTTCATAAAGTCCTTCACGATAAAGTGCACGGAGCTCATCAGTTGGGGATTTTTACATATGATGATTTATTTCAGATCGGTTGTATTGGCCTGTGTAAAGCAGCTGCTACAGATAAGGGTGGAGTTTTTTCAACTTATGCATATCGCTTGATCTGGAACGAAATATGTACAGCGATAGAGTATGCCTCAAAACGTTCAGCAAAAGAGCTTTCCATGGATCCATGGTTAATAACAGAACCTTCAACTTCCTGCCTAATGACCGATATAGATTATAGGGATTTAGACGCGGCACTCAATCGAGCGGAGAAGATGACCACTGGTGTAACTTCTAAAGGCATCCATGCCCTTAGATTAAAGGCAAAAGGATACAATAGCAGGGAGATTGGAGAAAAAATGGGTGCCCCGGCAAATCATGTTACTGCATGGATTGCAAAAGCTAGAACCTATCTTCGCTCCAATTCCCAATTTCTAAACTATATTTAGTAGCCAAAGGGAACGCTGCACATGAAGCAGCGTTCCCTGATTTTTTGCTGTCCATGGTTTGGCAAAAGCTTTTGAACTAACCTGCCTACATATGTTAGGAATAAAGCTTGAAACCAAGGCACGTATCAAAAGCAAGCCGTCTACAATTTGCATTCCACAAATAGTTTCCTAACTGCGGATTCGCTGTTTGCGACGGGAAAAGCGGCTTGGTTCTATCATGTTTTTCACTTTTCCATTTCTTTGGCTACAACGACAAACCTTCCATTCTCTGCATGATAGCTACAGGTGGATAGAGTAATCAATACATCGCCATATTCTGCTGTAATACCGGTATCGTATAATGCAACACCAGAGATCTGCTGCAAATATTCATCAAAAACTTTCTGGCTCGTCAGATCAGTGTACTGATAATATGGAAAAACATCTTGTTCCACGCCATTGGCTTGTGCGTAAAACGCAGCCATTACTTCATACTTTCCTTCGCCGTCCAGCGTGTCAAATTGAATCACCGGATGTTTCTGCCAGAAATCCTTTTTTGCATAGGAAAGAATGTCCGCAAACATGGTGCCATTGTTCATGTTATGGCCATAGATGAGGTAGTTACCACATCCATCAAAACAATCGGCCGACAAGAAGGGGACTCCGCTTTCTGCCCTGCTCCCATCGAAGCTGCGCCGTAGGTAATATTCGGGATCTTCCGGCGTATACATAACCGGATAATCCACTCTCGTCCCCTCGATTGAGATCCACCCGTAGAAATCCTCGTTTTGCTCTTTTAGGCGAATATAGGGAGAAATAAATTCGGTTTCAGAATCTGCCGACAACAAATCATCGGAAGCCGTATTGCTGTCAACCAGCATAGCTAAATTATCAAAGGCTTTCTGCTCACGATAGGCGCGCAGAAGAAGAGAAGCGACCATAAAGGCGCTTACTACAAATGCGCAAGCAAAAATAATCTGGAAAAGTCGGAGAAAATCAAATTTTTTCATGTAAGCTCCTTCCCAATGCAATCAGTCCAATGGTTTTTAATCATCAATATGAAGGACTTCTTACAGTGTGTCAAGCATTTTGCGCTCATCCAGCTTTGAGCACTGAAATAGCAGGATAGAAATTCTCATTCTGCTGTATCGGACGCGCCGCCGTACACAAAGGCAGAAACCTTTATTTCTTTCCATGAAACAGCTCGCGATTGTGCTTTGCTGTAAAAAAACAAGGCGACAGAGGCCGCTGTTATCAGTGGGCTCTGTCGCCTTATTGCATAGAAATCAGTGCCGTCTTCTCTTTTTATAAATGGAAATCCCCACTATAACACCGAAACTGATCGCCAGCACCAGCAGCCACCATCCGATTGCACTATTATCGCCAGTCTGTGGAAGAATAGCCGGTTTGTTGACACCAGGGTCTTCCTCGGCAGGCGGAGTGCTCGGTGACGGCGAAGGCGGAGGAGGAGAGGTATCCGGTCCTTCAAACTTTGGAACCGACTTTAAATCATAGTACAGAACTCCATTCAGGAGCGTCGGGATATCCACAAGGAAGGGCGGTGTTGAGTACTCTGCATTTTCCTCTGCCGCCTCCACACGGACGATCAGATACAATCCGGTAGAGAGATCGTCAAATCGAAGGATTCCATTCGAGTCGCTGATTTTTTTTGTTGTCAGGAGGTTATTGTTTTTGCAATACTCCTCTAGTTTCAAAGCCTTATCCAGTCGGGCACCGTCAGTAAGAGCGGCCCAGTCGCAATCAAAGGCTTCAAAACCTTCTTTGATGCGGTAGTCGAGAAGAAGGGATTCGCCCTGCTCTTTCACATCGATTTCTGCGATGGGAACGATGGAGTAGGTGTCACCGGAAAGGGGAATGGTATCATTCCCCTTCTGCACATGACAATCCAGTTGGATGCTTCCCACAGGCTGCTGTGCGTACACGAATTGGGGAAACATCCCAATCAGCATGAGCAGCATCACAAGCACAGTACAAAAGCGAAGCCTTTTCAACGAATTTTTACTGTCACTCATGTTGGTGTTTCCTCCTTTTCCTGATATTCAGAACCGCACACACCAGAAAACGCAGCAGCAACACAGCGACGAGCACGACAACTCCAATAAGAAGATGCCTGTATTGTGCCGGCATACTGCTTAGGTAAGAGGTGCTTTCCGCAATTTCGTTTTGGTGCTGCTGTGGATCGTACGGAGTTCGGACTCCGCGGACCAAAAGCCGATGAGAGTTGATGCCGTATGGCGTGCAGGTGATCAGCGTGACGTAATCCTTTCCCTCCTCAATGGCCAGAGCGTCCATTTCGTGTGGCAGGACGGTCAGAATCTGATCGACCGTATAGCACAGGGTTTCGTTTAACACCTTGATATAGAATCGGTCCCCCACCTCCATCTGATCCAGATCGGTAAAAAGACTGCGGGTGGGCAAGCCCCGGTGACCGGAAAGTGCCGCATGGGTAGACTCGCCGCCCACCGGCAGAGAGGTATTCTGCAGATGGCCTACGCCAACCTGCAGAACAGCCTCGCTGGTGCCGTGGTAAATGGGAATGGTAGTGTTTAGCTTGGGGATCTCAATATATCCCATCATGCCGGCGGAATCCACATTGAGCAGATCCCAGTAGCTTTCCGGAGTAATAGGATTGCCCTCGTCGTCGCTCAAGGGGGCTTTTCCGGTACTGGTACCGGCCAACTGGCGGTTGTATTCCTGTGCCTGAGCCAGCAACTGGTCCAGCCGATCCTGTTCCAACTGAAGAACGGAATCGTCATAGGAAGCCGTGGCCCGGCTACCGTTCAGCTCGGAAAGATATTCACTGAGAGACGGATATACGAGGATGCCGATCCCCAGCAGGATCACCAGCAGCCGCGCCAGCCGCCACAGTGTATCTTTTTTCATGGATTACTCCTGCTCTTTGTTCTTCTTTTTGCGGGGAAGCATCACGCCGGCCAGTACAACAGCCACACCGGCCACAGTCAGGCCGATGGTACCGATGCTACCGGTTTCAGGAAGCTCAATGCCCTTCTTGTTTTCCACATCGACGGTGGTGTTGCCATCACCAGTAGCAGTATTTCCATTCACAGTGATGGTGGCGGTGCCGGTGCTGAGATCGGTAATTATAATTACGATGGCAACGGGATCCTTCAGCTTATTATATCCAGCAGGAGCCTCAATTTCGTGCAGATAGTAAGTAGTGCCCGGATCAGTGCTGCCTTCCAGGCCAGAGATGGTGATGTCGCCGGTGGCAGTAGTGGTGAAAGAGGTCACAGCGCCCTCCTCACCAGGCTTCGCTACACGGTAAGCATTGCCGGAACCGATCAGCTTAATGATTCCAGTATAGCTCACATAGTCATCGGCAATTTCATCCGCAGTGGGGGCAGTCGCACTGGTGCTCAGGATGAACTTGGCGCCGGCCAGGTTGCCGGTCTGACCACCAGCATCGGTAGCCCACTTGTTCACCTTGATCTCATAGGTGTAAACGTCGGTCTCATCAGGGGTGGAGGTGCCATGGGTAGTATTACTGGGATCGTTGCTGTACTCCACTTTAACTTCGTTGTTGGCGGGGTTGGTGGTAGTAGCTGCCTCGGTAATCATAGCCTTATAGGTGACCACGATGGCAGCACCAGTGGTAATAGTTCCATCCTGAATGGTAGCGGTTTTCAGATCCGTAAATTCAATCTCCAGCGAATTGCTGCTCAGATTAACTGTATATCCATTGGTGACAGACTTTCCACCAATAGTGACAGTCAGGCTGTCAAGAGTAATACCGGTCCCATCCTCGACATCCTGGCCGGCATTATTCACGACTTTCAGACCATTGGACAAGGTATCGTTGAAAGCAAAGTAGAAGGTGTCGTAATCGCTCATGTCGGGCACAGCGGAGGTCAGGGTAAAGGTGACAACATCGCCGACCTGCGCGGAACCGTTGTCAGCTGGATCACCTGCGCCCTCGTTGTCGGTGTCAACCTTCTTGTCCACGGTGGGGAATACACTCTTGATGTGCCACTCAGCATTGTTATCACGAGGCACATTCACCAGCATGGCGTCGGTGCCACGGCTGTCGTTACCGGTAGAACCGCCCTCGGGATACACCAGGTAGTAGCCGGCTTTTAATTCAGCGAAGGTGGCGCTATCATTGCTGGCGGTAACTTCGAGCACGGTAAAGTTACTGCTATGACTCCGCACCCATGCCTGAGCCTTGTTAGCAAAATCAGCCAAGTTCTGATCCTGCAGAGATTCTACATAGGCGCGGGCATCATCGGTGTCCACATCGCCGTCACTATCCTGATCCGTCAGACCAACACCGCCGCTTCCTGTATCAGTGGTGAAGAAAGTAAGCCAATCCTCATCCGCCAACACGTAGCTGTCGAAAGTGTAGTTGTCTCCTGTGCCTTCCACGCGGGCATCAAACATCTGGACGGCAAAAACCTTCTTGTTGTCCAGCGTATCGCCCGTCACAGTCAGCGTACGGTCACCGCCGTTACCAGCCGCAAATGCGGTAACGCTCAGGCTCAGAGCCATTGCAGCTGCCATGCAGAATGTGGCAGCACGTTTGAACAATTTCATATCGTACATCCTTTCTGTTTTTTGAAGGTGTGATTTTTACAGAAACCGGTTTTATGAACCGGTGTGATACGTCCATCGCACCTCCTTTTGCCCTTTCCGACGCTTGCGCATCGTCAGAGCCAGCAACATAATCCCTACTCCCACAACCACAAACAATCCGTCTCCTATTCCGCCGGTATCCGGTAGCCGGATGGCAAGTTTGTTGGTGATGGTCAATTCATAATCGCCTGCATGGCTGGGGTCATAGGTGTCGTAACTGACTGTGTAGCCAGGTGGCACGACTTTTTCCTCTGCCGTGTAGACGTAGTAGGCTGTAATGGGTTCATCCTCGTCCCGGACGCCATTATCGTTGAGGTCATCGAAGTCATAAACAGGCGCACTCACAACGGCACTCCAGACCGCAGACCAAATGCCTTCCGCATTTTCAGTAGTCAAGGTAAGCTCTTTGTAAATCGTTTTATCGCCGAGCGATACGCCTCCTACATCAAATTTCTGCTGATAAATTGTAATGGTAACATTTTCCGGTCGTGTTTGCCCCAAATCAAACCAGTCATCCCAGATTTTCTGGATGGTCAGATCCACATCTTCCGAGCAGGGGTCAGCGTTTTCGCCAGGCTCCGGCACAGTGGTGGGCGGATTGTCCGGAGAGCTTGCATCCTGCATCAGCACTGCTTTGGAATCGCTGATATAGGCGTTCAGCTCGCGCTGCCGGGTTTCGTCTACCACGCTGGTTTCCACCGCTCCATCCAGAGCCTTGAACAAGTCGTAGATTTGCAATTCCTTGCCGGTATCCAATACATTTTGGAAGGAGTTAATGTGATCTATGGTGTACCGGTTGTAGGATGTTCCTCCAACATTCTCCCGCGTCAATGTGACAGAAATTGGGGATTCACCTACTGTAATTTCATTCAGCTCATCATCTGCCGGGCGATAGATGGAGTACTGGTTTCCTTCGCCTTCAATGGAAGCAATGTCATTGAACCAGTACACCGATTTCAAATCGTTATAGCCGGTGAAGGGGCCAACCAGTTTCTCCGTGCCCCGCACTGTGTCGCACAGAACCATCGTGGAGTTGCTGATCTTACCCTCGTGGTTATAGCCCACAAAGCCGCCGGTAATACCGTTGACATGAGTTCCGTCTGCATCCTGCGTAGCGCCACCGCCAAAGACATCATAGCCGTTAGCCACGCCGGTGACGATGCAACTATCCAGCTCGGTCCGGTTGCCTTTGATCAGGTTGATCTCGGCTTCTGCCAACTGTTTCTCGCCGTCTTCTGTCAAACCATTTTCGTCACAGGGAAGACGCACCACCGAATCGCCAATGGTGACAATGGCCACATCGGTCTGCTGGTTTGGATTATCCGCTTTCTTGGAAAGCGCCACAGTAATCGGCAGGCCAAGAAGTTCTACCTTCAGGGTGTTCCCCTCATTGAGCACTTCCACTTCCAGAACACCAAGATTCAAATCCACCAGATCGATGCTTGCAAGGCCGGTGTCATTCAGATAAAGCGCTTTCACCAGTTCATTGACGATTCTCAATACCGCTTTCACTAGCGGAGAATCCGCCCCTACGCTGACCAGATACGCCATATCGGTCTTTCCGATGAAGCCGCCGGCAATCTGATCGCTGGTGACTTTTTTCAGGCTGTCCACGCTGGAGTTTTGGATGCGTCCCAAGTCGCTGTAGCCTGCAAAACCGCCGGCAATGGCATCGCTGCCACCGGTGGCTTTCACCACCGCACCGGCTGCGATGCCGGTCACGCTGCTGTCAAACACCTGGGAACCGAACAGGTCAATCACACCTGCTGTGGCACCCAGCAGCTTATCCAGCACCGTCACATCATCCACATCCACCACGCCGCTCTTGCCCATATGGCCAACGAAGCCGCCGGTGTAGTTCAGGCCCTGCACAGTGGACAGGTTGGTGACAGCACTGTTCTGGACGGTGCCATTCATCAGGCCGCCGCCAAACCCGCCGGCACAACCGGTATATCGGGTCTCGTCCAGAATACCTTCGCTGTTCTGGCTGTTTGCCTGGACGGTAAAACCATCAGGCACACCGATAACGTCGGCGTGGTAGATATAGCAACGCAGTACATCCAGCGCGGCTAGGTTCCCCAAGCTCAACAGCTGGCCCAGAACATCGGTGGCACTGCCTTCAGCATCGGTACCGGAGATTTCCGCTACCCCGCCGGTGTCCGCCAAGCCGAAGAAGCCTCCAGCGTACAAACCGCCGCTCACGCTGCGCAGGCCGGTGACGTCCAGAACTGTCTCCGCCGCATCTGATTCGCCCAGAACGGCTGCCTGGATGACTCCTGCAAAACCGCCCACATAGGGGGCATACTGTACCGTTGCAGTATCGGTGGTATAAGCTCCATCCACTACAAAGCCCCACTGAGTATCTGCCGGAGAGACGGATGCCTTGTGAATGGTGGTGTAGGTAGCGGGAAGCACCTGAACCAGGTCACCCGCCTTGCTGATAACGGAATTGAGAATCCCCTGCAGCAATCCGTCCGAGGCATTGGTGTTCACCTTTGCCAACGAAGCCGCCGAGGCAATCCCAACATAGCCACCCACGGCATTTCGGCCAGTAACCCGCCGCAGATTTTTCACATCACAGCTGGCGGTTCCCGACAGGCCCGCATCCGTGGACGTGTCACCGTTGTTCATCTGAATCTGCGCGCCATAGGCTGCGCCAACGAAACCTCCGGCATAACCCACATCATCCCCTGGAGTAGGGGTCCCGGTAGCAGTTACCGACATACCGGATGTAAAGCCATACACTGAGGAATTGCGGACTGCGGGAACAAATAGTTCGGCCAATTCGACCAGTTGTCCCACGTTCAAATCCAATCCCAGAATAGAAACAGAGCCAAACTCCGCCGCGCCGCCGGTCTCCATGCGTCCGGCAAAGCCGCCCGCCGCGCCACGCGCAGTGACCTGTTTTACGTCATAGGCCATGCAGTTGGTGAGGGTACCGCTTTGCATCAGCCCCACATAGCCGCCGGCATCGCCGCCCGGATTGGATAGCACAACATCCTGTTGGCTGCGCCCGGCCACCACGTTGAAGCCATAGATATACTGAGCCAGCTTGGCATCCAACTCTTCCTGGCTGTTCACCTTGCCGATCTGAGCCAACTCATAGCCGTAACCGCCGTAGATACCCACATATTCTACCCAGCTGTTCCAGATGTCCATCGTGAGGTCGGCCAGCGGGCCATGGACGGCGGTATTATCCTGGTTGGGATAAACCACGCCCAGCGCTCCAAGGATGTTACCAACCTCAATTAGGCCGTTCAGAATGCTCAGGCCACCAACATTGGCGGTGTCCGCAGCTTCCATAAAGCCGGTATAGCCACCGGCATATTCCGCACCGTAGACCGAGCGGATCCGATCAGCCACACACAGGCTGGTGGGTCCGGTGTAGGGAGCTGTAGCAGTTTTCCAAGGGTCGGTGTTAAGTCCCCAGATACTACCGCCCATGTTGTGGCCCACATAGCCGCCAGCCATGCCCCGTTGAATACTCACATCCGAGGCTGCCTGTGCCCGCACAGCGCCGCCGCAGGGCACTGCGTCGGTACTGCTGTTACGGATGGTGGGCACAAAGGTTTGCAGCAGAGATGCCACACTTTCTTTGATGTTGACGATTTTGTCCAGGATACTGCCTTCTCCAAGGAGTTTTGCCACATCACCGGGCTCCATCTCGCCCACATAACCACCGGCAGAGATCTGACCGATGATGTATTCAAAGTTATGGGCATTGGAGTTCTGGATGTGGCCGCCATAGATGGCACCGGCAAAACCGCCGGCGTGCCCCAGTGCACCGTTGCTGTCTGTTTGGCTGGACAACACAGAATAACCGCCCACAGCACCTGTCACATCCGAATGTTCAATGGTGGTAACCACCACATCCAGCGCACCAAGCACATCCGTCAGCTGAATACTGGTTCCTAATACGCCCAGTCCATCTCCCACCGAGGCTGCACTGCCAATATCCATGCAACCCACAAAACCGCCGGCGTAGCGCCCGCCGATGACGGCGTAGGCACTTTTTTCATTAAAGTAGTCCGGAGCATTTACTGCCTCCAGGTCATCCGGCGGGGTGACCGTGGTATGTTTGAGAGCAGTTACGTCGCAGTGCGAGATCTGTGCACCGCTGGAGTAACCGATGAACCCACCGGCACTGCCGGAACGGCTGTCCAGATCATCCAGCGTGTTGGCCGTGACGGTGAATCCGTTATCAGACTTCACCCCGGCATACTGTACATAGGGTACATACGCCTGAATTACATTCAACAGCTGAGAGGCGTTGATGCTGATTCCGCTGCCTCCCAGAATGGAAATGCCGCCCCCGGCATCCGCCAGGGCCCCGGAGTACACCTTACCGCCGAAGCCACCGGCATAGGTTTGTCCATGTATAGAGTCGATGTTGTAAACGGCGTAGTAATTTCCCTCACCGCGGCTCTGGTTATTCAGTTTGCCGCTCTGGAAGTCGCCGGCAAATCCGCCGGCCACATCTGCCTGGACATAGCCGCCGTTTACATAGGTAACGGTGCAGTTGGTGTAGATGGGGATCATGTAGTCAATTGTTCCCAGCAGGTTTTCAGCCGTGATCAGACTTCCGCCTACTTCCAGGTTTCCTTCCTGATCAGCCAGTTCCGCAAGACCTCCAGTACGGGAAACGCCCGCAAAACCGCCGGCATAGCCCTGTTGGTTTGCGGCCGTTACACTGGCCAACTTGTCTACACGGCAGTTCACCAGCTTCGCACTGTTGCAGTGTGCGGCAAATCCGCCAGCCACATAATCCAATGCGACTGTGGTATCCGTTCCGGTGGCCTGAACATCAAAACCGGCCTCTATGCCCGTCACGGAACATTCCGTGAGTTCCACTTTTACCCCCGGAATGACCGAGAGCAGGCTGTCCACCGTCAACAGGTTGTCCAGCCCCAATAGATTCAGAGTCAGGCCGCCTGTGCCGGCCAAATCACCCGGTCCGCAAACCCCTACAAATCCACCGGCATAATTGGCGGCGGTCACCTTGGAAAGGTTTCCCACAGACACATTGACTGCATTGCCGCCCACGGCCTCACCAAAGGCGCCGCCGGCATAACGGTCTGCCATCACCGTCAAGCCATTGGCTGGCCCGACGAGCTGAAAGTCACTGACGGTGAACCCAAGAAAAGAGGCCACTCCCACGGCATTGTTCAGCAATCCGCCAACACTGGCTGCACCCAAAGAGCCGGCAATGCCTCCGGCATAGTCTCCGCCAGCCGTGACAGAAGTAAGGCCATTTAGGGCGCAGTTATTGGCTGTCACTGCCTGTCCTGTAAGCAATTCATTAAGAGGGGTCAACTTGGCGATATTCTCAGATGCAGAGGATGTCAAATAGACACCGTCGCCCTTGCCCAGCATTCCGCCTACATAATCGTTGCCTGCAACAGTTACGGAATATCCCGCTGCGTTCTCTCCGTTAATCCGGCAGCCCATCACAGCGGAAGGCGCAATTCCGGCCAAAGAAAGCAGCATCTGAGCCTGCCCAGGATTTTGGCTAAGGAGGTCACTCAACAGATCGCCCACATTTTCCAGCAAACCATTATTTGTATTTTCTCCAGCCCCCAAATTGGTCACCCAACCGGTGGTAGCGATGCCGGCAAAACCACCGACACTACTACCCGTAGTTGCAGATCCTGCCATTTGTGAGCCGGTGACAGCAATGGCCGCCGTCATCGAATCATTGACGGCATAGCTATTGGCCAACGCTCCCACAAATCCGCCCTGGTACTCACCTCCCGTGACTGTGACGGAAGTCGCATCCACACTACAATTCAAGAGCAAGCTCTGGGGGAGGAACAACCGAAACAGTTCCACTCCGAGATTGGACAAAAGTCCTTTAATCTCCGCATCCCGGGCTAGGCCCACAAAGCCCCCTCCGTAACTACTGCTCGAAACAGTATAACTGCCGTCACTCACAGAAGAGTCAGTTATTTTTGTACCGACCTGTAAGCCGATAAAACCACCCGCATAAGCGCTTTTTTCATTGCCGAGTGTTCCGTTCAGTCCTTCGACGCTGCAGCCCGAAATCACAGGGGCGGTATAGCCGGTAGGAACAAGGCTGTCCACAGCGAGACCATTCTCCAGCAGGATAGTAATCAGATCCCCCAAACCCAGCCCGGGAATTCCATTGAGGATGCCAGACAACAAATCTACGATCGTCCCGATGCCCTCGGTAGCATAACTTGTTACACCTTCCGAATAACCTACAAATCCGCCGGTGGTAGAATTGTTATTGATGATACTGGGATTTATTACAGAACAACCCGTAATTTGTACATCCCCCTGAACGCGTCCAGCCAAGGCACCGGTGGCAAGGGCTGTGGGATCCGCTTTGCGGGCGTTTAACAGGTCCGTGAGAACATCCTGCAATCCCACTTCGATGCCCAAGACTTTCAAGAGGTCATCCAACACACCGCCGACCACCCAGCCCAGTCCAGACAGAAGACCGTTGAGCAACGTCTGCTGATACTCGGTCTCAGTGGTGGTTGTATATACGACTGGCGAATTCAAAATCAGATTTGAAACTACTGTTGTGCCAGCACTCCCAAAGGAGGGAACACCAGTACTACCTGTCATCTCACCTGTTTCGCTGTACAGAGTAGCGAAAAAGCCAACCCCCATCCGTTCACCCACGTCCAGCGGCGTGTTCTGAAATACACGAACATTGGAAATGCTGGGCCGCCCAGTGGCCGTGATCGTAGTTCCATCCGTCAGCATTTCCCCATTTTCTGCCTTAGCACCGATGATAGTGCCGCAAAAAGTCATTGGTGTCCAGTTCGACTGACTGGTATCATTGTTCAACTCGTTCAGATCAATATCGCGGAAGACGATGTAATTTCCATTGGCGGAGTATTTTAAATCACTGTAGATGTTTTGAATTTCGGAATACTCCATGTATTCCGTTTCTCCGCCAAAGACTCCGCCACTGGCGGCGCCAATACTGGGGTCAGATGTGTTGGCGCCTTTCAGACCAACGATTTCGGAGTCTGAGGACGCCACAATTGAAAGGACGCCTTCCAGTACATTCCCCAGAATTCCCACTACCATTTCAATTAATCCCGGATCATCGAAGTCTGGATTCCACAAGCCAAATGGTTCAGGATCCTGTTTGAAGTACTGAAAGTCCATCAATTCGGGCTCGATATCATTATAGGTAATCCCGGTGCCCTCAAAGCTTTTCACCGAAAGATCAGCATCGCCCGGATAGTAAGGAATCAGAGTCGTCTTCTTTATCAGCCCGATGAGAAATTTAACCTCTGTACGCACAAACAGCATAGGCGCCACCTGTGCATCTGTGCCGATAGCTTCCAGTTGTTTTGCATTACCAATAAGAATATACTTTTTGCCTGCGATTTCCGCATATACCTGACCGATATGCATACGCCCGCCGAGCTGTTCTGTATCCGCAGTTCCGTTTGCCAACGCTGTTGCAATCATCTCCGGCATCTGCTCGGTAAACTGGCGGGATAGTACATAGCTGTGTGATGGGTCATAGGTCAGATATTTATCCGAAACAGCTCGGCTGTCTCCAGCGTCATCATTCTGGGGATAAACGAAACTGCCCATCCCAAACTGTTCGGGGGTCACATCTCCGCTCATTACCGGCTCCAGAGCGGCATTCTCAGAAGCCATGGTAAGCAACTGGTAGTTGTTATAAACATAAATTGTATCGGTGCCCGAGTCGTATAAAGTGGGTTCAGCTCCAGTTCCCTCGGAAACAAATTGTCCCGAAAATCCTTCGGGCAAGGTCCAGACGGATTGGCTATCCAGCAGGATGTCATTCATTAGCTGATAAACGGACTCTAGCCCATAAATCACCGCATTGCCCTGCTCATCGGTAACCGCTTCACCGCTGCCCAGCTCTGTGGCATCACCAGCGAAAACAGGCAAACCACTACCTACTGCACATAGTTGTTCATATGTATACAGCAGGATCACGCCGTCCTGGTATACGGGATGTTCCGATGCAGAGGCTTCCCCGTGATCTTGTGACTCTTCGGAAACAAGGGAATCCTCCGGAACAGGAGCCTTCTCCGGCGCGAGGGACTCCTCCGGCACGGGGATCTCCTCCGGCGCGGGGGTCTCCTCTGGTGCGGGAGTCTCCTCTGGCGCGGGAGTCTCCTCCGACGTCGGGGTCTCCTCCGGTGCGGGGGTCTCCTCTGGTGCGGGAGTCTCCTCCGACGTCGGGGTCTCCAATAAAGCATCAATCACCGTTGTCTCATCCTGATTAGATGCCACCCATACAGATGTCTGTGCCGGGTAGATATCAGCGTAGGCTGGCGTGATTGAAAAAACGCACAAAACAAGTGCAAGGAACAGCGATATAAATCGCTTTGCTTTTCCCATTTTGTGCCACCTCATCTTTCTGTTTTTCCAAAACTTATTTGTTGCATATTAAGAGTCTGTGTGCGACTTCCGTTTTCTTTTCAAGCCGTACAGCGAGACGGCACCGCAAGCGACTGCACTTCCTATCAAGAGTGCAACCCAACCTGTCAGACCGGACTCGTCCCCGGTCTGAGGTACTGAAGCTGGTGCAGAAGGCTGCGGTGTGGATGTTGCAGGCGGAGCCGAATCCTCTCCCTGAACCGGCGGCGCTACGGGGCCAGTTGTAGTGTTCAGGAAAGTCAGAGCTTCGTTATAAGTCGTTCCGTTTTTCTCAACGGAGACATCCGCCTGAAGCGCCTGTGTATCCTGGTTTTGCGTCACTTTCACGGTCACCCGATAAACACTTTCGTCTTTTTTGTATTTTTCTGCTACATCGCCTTCGGTAATGGTGTATACATGTTCGCCCGGCGAATCAAAAGAAAGGGCATCGAACACAATTTCGCCGTCAACGGACGGCTTTGTCTGAAGGATTGCTCCGCTTTCGTCTTTCAACAGGAATTGGAACTGCGTGCCAGAAGGAGTATTTCCATCCAGCAGTTTTTGGGCTTTCAGTGTAACCGATACATTCTCCGAAGGCGCATCACCCTGACGATAATAGAAAATGATATGGTTCTCCCCGGCTTCAGTGAGAACTGCCACCTGAGTTGCAGACAGGGGAGTGTACCCATCGATCTCTACGGCCATTTCGGTCACCATGGACAGAGCAGTGTTTGTCACGGTTTTGTCCGGATGAAGGGAGGTCGTTGTACCTTCCGCATAATACGAAACCGTGTAGTCTTTCAGGCCGGCCAGCTCATAGTAGAAGATGATCTCGTTGCTTCCGCTTTCCGTCAAAGACACACTTTTTGATGGGGCATCCGGAACAAGGTATACGCCGTCTTTGAGATAATCTTCATCGCTGCCCAGTGCATAGGCCATCCGGACATCGCCGACTGTTCCGTAATCCGTGTATTCGGCAATCACGGAGTTATCGCTCTTCATCACATGAAGAATACGGTAAGGTACCGCACTGATGGGCTTCCACCAGGCATACAGGGTGATGTCACTGGTGATTTCCTGATCGAAAGACCAGCGATAGCCGTTTTCATCGACCCAGGCGATAAACTCATACCCATTTCTGGTGGGAGCCTGCGGCATGACCGCTTTCTGATTGAGCGGAACACTCTGTACAGGCACATCGCTGCCGCCGGTGGAGTTGAAGGTGACGGTACAGTCTTCGGGGATCCAGTATGCATAGAGATTCAGTTCGCCCGCAGGCATGGTGAGGGAGGAATCGGCCTTGTTGTCCGTGCCGAAATCGTCCCCGGAAAGATACCATCCTCCGAACATCATATTTTCCGGCGCATTTTCCGGTTCGTAAGCCAGCAGGTCTTCCGTACCGCCCTCAGCCAAAGGCACTGCATTCAGCGGCTGCTCGAAATACACATTTTCCACAGTGCGGATCTCATTTTCTCCATCATAGAAATGGACCGTATAACTTTCCCGCTGCAGATAAAAAATTGTATTCTGGGCCACATTAATTTTATTAAGCCCGCCTGTGGAATCATTCAGGTAGCTGTCATCTATTGTACAAGCCTGAAATACAGGGTCCCAGTCATCTCTTTCGTCAATGCGGAGATAATTACTACCACAAGTACAGCCCGGGCCGTGCCAATCTCCGGCAGATCCTCCCACCGGCGGCATCCACATCAGTGCTTCGCACTTCCAGGAGCTTTTATATGTGCTGTGCACCTTAGCGTTTTTATAAGTAAACCCTGAAATCTGCGGTGCAGTAAAACCAGCAGTTTGCGAGGTCACCGGTCCCGCCACTTTGTAATTCACCTGCTCGTAGTCTCCCGGTGTTTCCTCTTGAGAATTTGACACAGCGGCGTTTAGTGTTTCGCCCATCCAGGTGAGATAGAAGAAATAAGTTTTTTCAGAAATTGCCGGATAGGCATGAAGTGTATGGCTTTTTGGTGCGGCGTTGTCTTCATAGAAAAAGCCGTTGAACGTGCACCATTTGGTGTACCGGAGCTGGCCACCACTGTCATAACTTTCGTCATCGATCTGCAGGTGTCCTGCATAAATCAGATCGGTGCGCTGATATTTTTCTGCCGCAACTTCTTTCAGCTCCATTGTGTATTCTGATAATGCATAATAATCGGGGAAGTCCGTCGGCAAATCGGAACCATATTTTCCGGAAAACTCTTTCCACACAACTTTTTCGGTGGATTCAAACTCCGTTTTTGTCGTATTGTAATCACGTTGGTAAGAGTGTGTTCCCACCAAATTGCCCATTAACCGGATCGTCCATATTTCCCGGTTATAATACAGTTTCAGCACGCTGGAACCATCTGCGGCGACCGCAACAGTTTCACAATGGCTGTAATCAAAACCAAAAAACGGGGTTCCTTTGTGGGCGGCATAGGCCTCGTCCGTGGTGCAAAGGGTCTCATCCGCAAGATTGATGTCGGCCTGAGTCGCCGTGACTTCGGAATCCGTCTGCGCGGAGCGGGTCTCGTTCAAAGACTTGTTCCAAGTGTAACCATCGTCATTGGCGTTTTCGAAATAGTATTCGACAGTGTAAGAGCTTTCCCCGGGCTCCCATACAGCATTCACCACTAGGTCTGTTTCCGGCATAACTGTGGGCAGCGTCTGATCCCAGCCCGCAAAGATATATCCCTGCTTTGTAGGCTCGGGTAGATCAGCGATCTGCTGGGAAATATCGGTGCCCGGCTCGGCGGTGATCATGGGCACATAGCTGCCGCCGGTGTTGAAAATAATGGAAGGGGCAAGGTCTTTTGTGTAGTAAACGGTTTTTACAGCCTTCCCGTCCGCAGTGACCAGCAAACTCATATCAGTTGGTTCTTTGGTGTACCCTTCGAAAGCCTTTTCCGGAACCTGAATCACCGTGTTGATGGGGGCTTCTTCCGTTATCTGATCCAGTGTCACAACATTGGTGCCATCTGCATTCCGACCGATGTAAAGGATGGTGTAATCGGCGGTCTGCGCGGCGTACCGGTAATACACGGTCCGGGTGGTGTCGCTGGACAAAACCCCGGAAACAGTGCTCTCGGACGCATTCACAAGTTCGTACATATCGATTTCAGGCGAGGAAACAGCGTATTCCTGCCCTGCCGGCAATGTTGCCAAATAGGCAGGAGCGATCGGTGTGTTTGTGCCTTCGATCAGATAGTTGACGGTCAGGTTGAAGACAGATACCCCTTCCGCATACACGAATTGCCCTGCGGAACCCAAAACTATAGCGAATACAAGAAAGAATGCCAACAGTCTGCTTTTCATCTTTTCCTCCTGAAGCTTGCAATCTATATATTTTTTACCAAGGCGCTATTTTTCCACGATAATCAACATAGACTCATCCGCTATCCCCAACAGCAAACGCATATATCTCGTTCATTGGTGAGGGATGTGCGTATTCAGATTTCTGATTTTGTATGGATTTCAGCGAAACACTACGCAGAATCTGTTCGATGGTCAGCTGAAAGCTGCAATAAAATCGCCTGACCGGGCAGGTTGCGGTTGCATGTCGGCTGCAGTTCTCTTCATCTTGCAGGCATGGATTGATTTCCATGGTTTCTTCCATTGTCACAAGAACATCCCAGAGCGTTATACGGGACAGGCTTTTGCTTAACTCATACCCGCCAGCGTTCCCCGAAAACGATTGGATCAATCCGCCGTTCCGCAGCTTGTTCAAGACCTTCAAAAGATATCTTTCTGGGATCGCCATTTCATTTGAAATCTCCCCGCCGGTAACGCGGTTTCCTTCTTCTCCCAAACAAAGCAACACACGAATGGCATAGTCCGTAGAAATATTAAGCTGCATAGCAACACCTCTTTTATATATCACCTTCAAGGGGTAAAGGGGTAGTTTTACGAAAAAATAAAACAGCCAGATTTCTCACCTATGCTTTTGGGGCCTTTACATTAAAATTGTCCGAAAATTCCTGAAGGTACGCTTTTGCTTGAGATTGGTCGGAAATCTTGATTGACTGCGCACATATATATTGCAATGCATCCTGACATTCAGCCAAACTATAACGGTGAAAGTCAATCTTCGGTAGCACACGCCTCATGGACATAAAACTATACGCTGCATGCAAATCGGACAGATAGTCACATCCAACCTCCTGTTTTATAACCTCCAGTAGCCCCTGCTCATATTCGACTTTTGCATTTTCCAATCGCTGCATATCCGCCATCCTCAAAAAAGCCGGAGAACTATTGTTTTCCGGCTGTATTTTATCTGCAATCATCTGGAAATGTAGACATTTCCGTTCTCTGACGATATACTAAAAAAAGTGAAATTTCGACTGCTTCGCTCGGCAAAATGCAGATCATTTAACGTCTTTGGAGGCCTACGCGAAGTGACCGGAAATGTCTACATTTTCCAGGCATTTTTGTTAAATTTCCACTAAATTCAACTTTCGTGAGACCATCTCAAGAATGTATCTTGTGCAATATGCAATCGTTTTGCCGCTTCACGAGAGGAGATTCTGCGGTTCAACCACTCGTTTCTTATAATTTCAAATTCCGGCGGCCGTTCCTTTGGCGGCCTTCCAAAACGAACGCCTCGCTGTTTCGCCGCAGCGATGCCCTCTTTCTGCCGCTGGCGTATGTTATCCCGCTCTGTTTGCGCCACATACGACAAAATTTGTAAGACCAGATCCGCAACAAAAGTCCCTGTCAGATCTTTGCCCGCCGCGCGTGTGTCGAGTAAGGGCATATCAAGTACTACTATATGCACCCGTTTTTCTTTCGTGATAATTCTCCATTGATTTAGGATTTCATCATAGTTTCGTCCCAACCGATCGATGGATTTAAGTACCAGTATGTCACCCCTGTGCAATTTCCGAAGAAGCTTTTGATATTGTGGGCGGTTAAAATCTTTTCCACTGAGTTTATCCATAAAAATGTTTTCTTCATCAACAGGAAAATCCTTGAGTGCAATCAGTTGGCGATCCTCACACTGATCTTTGGCCGATACCCGTACATATCCGTAGCTTGTTGTTACCATATAAAACTCTCCTTTAATTTGTATTGCGAAAGCAACCAACAGCCTTGATCGCATAATAGACGACCTCCATCATATGGGCATATCGGCCTTTGTTTCCTATTAATTTGAATTTCACAGCACGGAAAGAAAGGGTTGCGTCAAGTCTTTTCCGATGGTCTCCGACTTTCTCACAAATTATATATTTCAACGCACCCGATTCAAAATGGGCGCATTTTTAATTTTCACTCTCATACTCTCTCACCAACTTATAAAATGTGCTACGTTTCAGCCCAACCATCTTCATGGCTGCAACGGCGGTGAGTTTTTTGTCTCTCCAAGCATCATAGATTTCGCTCCAGTTTTCCGGGAATGTGATTGCCGGCCGTCCAAACCGTACACCTCTATCCTTGGCTGCTGCGATTCCTTCGGATTGCCTTTGCTTGAGTGTCAGCCGTTCTTGCTCAGCAATACTCGAAAGAACCTCGATTAGGATATTATTAATCATATTGAACACCCACTCTTGTTCCTGCGGTAGGCTGATCATCGTCGTAGGCAAATCGATAACCTGAACAAGAATATGATGATTTTTGAAGTATTGTAGTTCTTGAATAATGTGCTCTTTGTTTCGGCTCAGTCTGTCTAAAGATTTAACAACTAACGTATCACCATCACGAAGCATGGTGTTTTTTAAGGCAAGGTAGCCTGGACGTTCTAAACTGATGCCACTAATTTTATCCGTAACAATATCTCTTTCATGGATTCCACAGTTTATTAATGCGTGGATTTGGCGATCAAGATGCTGCTCTTTTGTAGAGACTCTTGCATACCCATATATTTTTTTCACAATTGCATTCCTCCAACCTTAAAATACCTCTGTAAAGGTCTCCCGTCTTTTTGCACATATCTGTTATTACTCAACCTACATTTCGGCACACTCTAACCACTCAAATACACAAAAATATTTGCTGTGCAAAAAGGTACACCTTTTCAGAGCTATCTTATTTCACCGGCAAAGTTCGTGAAATACAACACGTAAACCCATAATCTTGATGAATTTTTACTTTTCGGACATTCACGTCGGAATATTCGATGTTAACAAAAGTTTCTGACTTTATATTCCGAAACTGTTGACCTCTTGCTTTCTTTTGAGTATAATATTGAAAAAGAGATCAGGAGGCGCACTATGACTGAACTTATAAATCGCCCTGAATATCTAAATCAGCTGATTCAACATCGAGATGTGGATTTGGTCAAGATTGTAACTGGCATCCGGCGATGCGGAAAATCATCCCTGCTGGATCTGTTTCATCAATATCTGTCCGATAGCGGAGTACCTGACGTCAACGTAATTCACATGAATCTGGAGTCGTTACGCTACAGGAACCTTACTAACTATCTTTCTTTTTATGACTATGTCAGCGAGCGCATACCCAAGAGCGGGAAAACCTATTTGATCTTCGATGAGCTTCAAGCAGTGGAGCATTGGGAAAAAGCCATTGAATCCTTCCGTCTTGACTTCGATGTGGATATTTATATTACGGGCTCCAATGCTTATCTGCTTTCGACGGAGTTCTCAACGCTGCTCTCCGGCAGATATGTTGAAATCCGCATGTTGCCATTATCTTTCAAAGAATTTTTGGCATTCTATGAATTTGCTCCCTCTGTCACAACTGAAGAAAAATTTCAGAGGTATCTGCAGTTTGGCGGTATGCCGATTCTGAGAGAATACCAGTTCAATGAAGCAAGAAGCAATCAAGCACTGGAAGGCATCTATTCTACCGTAGTGCTGCGCGATATCCTCCAGCGAAACAATCAGGTAGATCAGAGAATCCTACAAAAAATCATGCTTTTCCTTTGCTCCAACATCGGGAGCATTACTTCACCCAACAACATTGGAAATGTTTTGTCGCATGAAGGCGACATTCAACAGGGCAGCAGAAAAAATGTCGCTGGTAAAACGGTCGATAAGTACATCTCGATGCTGCGCAGTGCCTTTATTTTCTTCTCTGTGGGAAGATACGATGTAAAGGGCAAACAACTGCTGAAAACACTGGGAAAGAACTACATCATCGATATGGGCTTCCGCAATATGCTCCTGGGTTATCGCGATGCAGACCGAGGGCACATCATCGAAAATATTGTGTTTCTGGAACTCATCAGACGTGACTATCGCGTTTATATCGGAAAAGTTGGGGAAACTGAAATTGATTTTGTTGCAGAGAAGCCGAATGATAAGCTGTATATCCAAGTAACGGAAAGTATGCAGTCACCAGAAACGCGTGATCGAGAACTCAAGCCCCTTCGGATGATACCAGACAATTACGAAAAAATCGTATTGTCCATGGATAGAAACTATATCAATTCTTATGACGGTATCAAATCTTTGAACCTGATCGATTGGCTACTGTCTTGATCAAAAGGTGTGATCCGAGGCAGACTCACCACAGTCGCACTGATAGGTCCGGTGGGTGGATCGTTCGTGATTAAGGAGACAGGTATGGCACGACAATATAAGTTGGCCCGAAAAATGAAGAAAATCACGCTGACGGCAGCAGCACGGGAGCTGGGGGTAACGCAGCCAGCTCTCAGCAGCTGGGAGAGTGAGCGGAAGGCGCCTTCAATTGAAGCGTTGATTCGCATGGCGAAGTTTTATGGAGTCACAACTGATTTCTTGCTCGGGCTTTCTCAGGAAGCTGATCCAAGAAAAGACTGGCTTGAGCCAATTGACCCTTCACTGATTCCAGTTTTACATGAAACACCAGTATTTTCTCCGACTCGTGGCTGGGCATTTGTTGACGCGGTTACCAGCGAATTACATTTTGCGAATGGCGAAACCCTGCCTGCTTCCAATTTGACAGAATTGTATATTATGGCACCTGTTCTTATGTGCCCGTCGGTTCCCAACAATCCGGCGCTCACTAAGTCCGAACTGTCAAAGTATGATGAAGTGTGGGTGGAACCAATTTCCACTGACCGTATGTTGCGGCAAGAACTGCGTGGATGGTACTGCGTGAAAAAGTATTATGTAGAAAACACCGTAGGTCAAAGATTCTATTTTGATTTCTATGGCGCTAAGTGGTTGGCATTTTCGTTGGAAGAAAAGGAGACCCAAAATGAAGTATAAATTGTATCGTGCTCAGTATGAAATGCAATTTGATGAAAACGGCGAGCCGCTCGAATGGGAAGATGCGTTTGAATTGGTAGGTGTGGAATATGCCCAGGATGTTGATCGTGCAACTCCCCTTCTGATCAAGGCAATTACTGATGAACTTGGCACGACACCCCAATATGCCAATTGTGAAGTCGCTGCTTATGCACCGGATCTGTATAGACAAGAGTTGAGCGAGGATTACGACTACGAGATGATGGGGATTGTGTATCCGCCAAACGCGAATCACAATATATTGATTCCTTTCCTGGTTAAGGAAGAAACAGAGACTCCGGACTGATTGGTCTGTGCTTCTAACGTGAAACAGACTGCGTTTCCTTGAAAGTTCCAAAACCAACGGGTTGCCTTGGTATCAGCAGTTGCAAGGAGCGTAGCTGCTACGGATTATTTTTTTGCAGATATTGATTTTGACCTGGACATCCGATATACTATATACAATAGTATCCGTCATTGCTTCGGCGATGAAAGTATTCTAGTTGCATAGCGTCTGAAAGAGTCTTTCTTTCAGACGCTTTTTTGTTCTGATGCTTCTTAATGAAGAGGCACAGATCGAAATAGCGCGCAGGGACGAGGCCTTGCGCCGTCAGTTCGTATCAGGGTTTTTATGCCACAAAAGCACTCAGAGGATGAAAGTCCTTTGGGTGCTTTTTTATATAGATCGGAGTCGGAAGGCTCCCCACCTTTTTTCTCGGGGAGCCTTCGGGCACACCCGTTTACATAGATACTCTATAAAGAAAGGCGGGTGTGTTAATGGACGCACTCAAAGATGCATGTCGAACAAGTGGCGACTATTCGATTACACTGATTCCCTATTATGCACAGGTGATTGCAGAAGATGGTATCGCCGACACAGTGCGGCAGCGTCGATTTGAATCATTGCAAAAACTTCACAGCCAGCTTCACCTTTACAAAAAAAGAGGATATGATGCTGAGCTGCTCTGTTCACTGGCCGCGCGAAAAGCGGAACTCATTATGAAGGCAAGCACAAAGGCTGAGATAGCACAGCTGGATAAGCCGAAACCGCCTCACTACGATGGCGTGAAGTTCTCTCCGAACCCTTACCTGACCCCGGAAGAGGAGCTGACCTGCTGGTGTGAGACGTCTCTCTTGGCACCGCTGGACAGCACCGCCGTGCGAAGGTACATGGAAGTGTTTCGCCAAGTATTCCCGGAAAAAGCCAACTGGGCATTTGGGGAGGTGCTGCAGTGAGCAACCATGCAATGGTTTCTGCTTCTCAATTTGACCCGGCGAAGCTCACTTTCCGAGATTTAAGCTGTCACTACAGTACGGGGCGAGTGATCCATGTCGTCGGCAGAGGCGCCAGCAAGCAGATTCAATATCGCTTTGGCGTCCAGACAGAGATTGGTGACTTTGAAGTGCATGAGTGGATGAAACTGGTCCGCATTCTTATTGAACGAGCCGGCGAAGAACCGATTCAGCAGCGTCTTGTAGAACTGGTTGAACAAGAAATGCCTTGGCTACACAGGGATTTTGAACGCCAGTTGGAAGCGCTTGAGCTGCACGCACGCAGAATATTTGAAAACCCGGAATGGGTTGCTTACGAGAAATTCAACAAGGAGGTAGCACATGAGTGCGAATCAAAACAGTAATGAGCATAACCGTATGCGCGAACTGATCGGCAAAATTCACGATGCCGACATGGCCTATTACCAGCAGGACCGCCCGATCATGACAGACCGGGAATATGACCAGCTGGTGGATGAGCTGCAAGCGCTGGAAACCGAGACGGGACTGATCCTGTCCAACTCGCCCACGCAGCATGTGGGCGGAGAGATCCTGGACGAACTGGTTCCGGTGCGCCATACCAAACCGATGCTTTCAGCGGGAAAGACCAAGCAGGTCGAGGATCTGGTAAAGTTCGCCGCAGGACGAGCCGTGTTGCTCAGCTGGAAGATGGACGGGCTGACGATCGTGCTCCGGTACGAGAACGGCGGCCTGCAACAGGCCATTACCCGTGGCCGGGATGGTATCATCGGCGAAGATGTGACCCATACGGTCCGTACCTTTCTGAATGTCCCGCTCACCATACCCATTCGGGAGCCATTCGAGGTGCGCGGCGAAGGCGTCATCTCTTGGGACAATTTTGAGAAGGTCAATCTCAGTCTGGGAGGCGACTACACGCATCCGCGCAACCTGGCTGCTGGCAGTGTGCGAAAGCTGGACTCCGGCGAATCCAGGAAACGAAAATTGGAATTCTGGGCGTTCGACCTGGTCAGTGATACGCTGGAGTATGAGAGCAAACTGGCCCAGCAGGAGCTGCTGCAAAACAGTGGTTTTTCTGTTGTGCCCTATATCTTCCTGCCCGAATCTCATACGGATCAGGAGGTGCGCGATGCTGTTGGCGCATTCCAACCTAAGCACTTTGCCTACTGACGATGCTATTCGTTGAGCAGCTATCACCCCGAGAAATTGCCTCTCACTTGAATTGTTCCGTTCAGTATGTCTACAACCAACGATCCTTAGCTCTCAAATCGCTGCGCCGTATCATAGCAAACAGGAGTGATGATGCATGAAGGCAAGTGAATTTCGTGCACTTCTTCAGCTTGCTATTTCCGGTGAGCGTACTGCCGTAGAGGCGCTGATTTCCCTATACATGCCGCTGATTAACCGATACAGCGTAATTGACGGAAAATTTGATGATGACTGTCGGCAGTACATCCTGCTGCATATCGTGATCAGCTTGAAGAAGTTTGTAATCTGATAGTTGAGGCCGCCTCATTTCAAGGGGCGGCTTTTTTATAAAAAATTTGGTGGATGCAGTAGAAATGACATTTTCCGATTGTTCTTATATGGTGAAGGCACCCAAGAACCTTGAAAAGAGAATAAAAAGAGCATCCCATAACTTCCCCTTCTAAAGAGCGGCCCATCTGCCCGGCAAGCAGCTCTGGTGCTCTGATATATGGATGGCAACCATATAACGCGATGACGTAGAAGGTAAATAATGGTACTTCCGGTTTGGACGCATCACCGCATCGACCGGCTCGGCATAAGAATGCGGGAAACATTGATTTATGGATCTGCTAGCTACAGATCATGGGATAGCTATTAATTCAAAATTATTTCAAATGCTCGATCTATTTCTTACCAACCTCAAGAGGTGTAATTATGGATAATTCCTGTGAAAAAGTACCAATTCATCTGAAAGTGACCTTGACTATTCGAGAAGCCGCCGAATACAGCAATATCGGCATCAATAAGATCGATCAGCTTTTGCGGCAGCCAAACTGCCCATTTGTGCTTTATATCGGCGCGAAAAGACTGGTCAAGAGAAAAGAATTCGAGGAGTATCTGAGCAAGATGTTAACCATATAAAAGAGCAGTCGGAGTGCCCACTGTACCTTGAGAAAAAACACTCATTGTGGTATAATTTAGTGTGTTGCACTGGCTCTTTTTCTGCAATTGGAAAAGGGGTCACTATTATGGGCAAAAATCTGAAAGGCAAAGAATGCGGAAAAGGCATTTGCCAGCGAAAGGATGGTCAATACTACGCAAGGTTTGTAAACAGGAGTGGAAAACGCCAGGATGGCTATTTTGCTACCCTACCAGAAGCACGGAACTGGTTGGAGGACGCTCGTTATCAAGATAAACATGGCCAACAGCTTACTTCCCCAGATATGACGGTAACGGAGTGGTTTCAGTTTTGGCAGGCAGAACTTCTACAGGGCCTATCTCCCAACACGAAACGTAATTATAGGGATCGCTTTGAACTCAACATTAAACCCATCATCGGTGATATGCGGCTGGTCGATGTGAAGCCCATGCACTGCAAAATCGTGTTGAATCGCATGGAGTCCAACTATGCTGGTTCCACAATCCGGCAGGCATATATTGCCATGGGCAGTATGTTCAAATCAGCAAAGATGAACCAGATGATTGCTTCCCACCCGATGGACGGAGTACGGTACACAAAACCCGTTCGGGCAGTGGATGATATTCATTATCTTACGGCTGAAGAACAAGAGAAATTTTTAGACGCTGCCAGAAGTTCACACAACTTCTACCAATACGCACTCATTTTGGAAACCGGTCTACGCACAGGCGAGATGATTGGGTTGACCTGGGATGCCATCGACTGGGAAAAACGGACGCTTACCGTCAACAAGACGCTGGAGTTCAGACACAATCAAAAAGATTGGCGAGCCGGGCCTCCCAAAACTGTGTCAAGCTATCGAACCCTCCCTTTAACCACCCGTGCATACGATATTTTGAAGGCCGTCTATGCTACTCGGGATTTCCGCAAGCAATCGCCGATGTTATCTCAAACTTTAACCTATATTGATCGGCGAACCGGCAAGGAAATGACATTTTCCTTGGGAGATCTGGTTTTTCTGAATTATCGAACTGGCGAACCTTCAAAGAACAGCAGTTATGATACCCACCTCTATAAACTCTGCGATGAGAATGGAATTGAGCGATTCTGCATGCATGCTCTGCGTCATACCTATGCCACTCGGGCTATTGAACGCGGTATGCCTCCTAAAACACTTCAGGTGCTTTTAGGCCACGCAAGCATCAAAACCACAATGGATCGGTATGTTCATGTGACCGATGAATCCTTGGTAGCAGGTGTCCGGCAATTTGAGCAGGGCGAGAAGCCAATTCCCCCCTCTGAACAGGGTGATAGAGATGGAAACAACAAAACCCCTGATAGCGCGGCTTAAAAACACGAAAAATGGTGTAAAAATGGTGTAGAAACCGTCATCAGAAAATCGAAAAACCGCGCAACTAAGCCAAAAATTAAGGAGATAGATCGAACTATGAAATTAGGTATCGTGGGCCTGCCCAACGTGGGCAAGAGCACCCTGTTCAACGCCATCACCAGCACCAAGAACGCCGCCGCGGCCAACTACCCCTTCTGCACCATCGACCCCAACACCGGCATCGTGCCCGTGCCGGACGCCCGGCTGGACAAGCTGGCCGAAATCTGGGACACCAGCAAAAAGACCCCTGCCATCGTGGAATTCGTGGACATCGCGGGTCTTGTGAAGGGCGCTTCCAAGGGCGAGGGCCTGGGCAACAAGTTCCTGGGCAACATCCGCGAGTGCGACGCCATCGTGCATGTGGTGCGCTGCTTCGGCGGCACCGACATCGTGCATGTGGACGGCAGCGTGGATCCCCTGCGCGACATCGAGACCATCGACACCGAGCTGATCCTGAGCGATCTGGAGGTGGTCTCCAACCGGGCCGCCCGCTTTGCCAAGGCCGCCAAGACCGGCGACAAGAAGGCCGGCGGCTCCGCCGCCTGGCTGGAGCAGCTGGCCGACCATCTGGGCAAGGGCAAGAACGCCCGCAGCTTCGACTTTGATCTGGACGACGAGGATCAGGCGCTGCAGCTGAAGGAGATGGGCCTGCTCACCTACAAGCCGGTGATCTACGCCGCCAACATGAGCGAGGACGACCTGATGGAGGGCATGGACGAGAACGTGCACTATCAGGCCGTGAAGAAGCTGGCCGCCGAGGAGGGCGCGGAGTGCATTCCCATCTGCGCCAAGACCGAGGAGGACATTGCCGACTACTCCCCCGAGGAGAAGAAGGAATTCCTGCATGAGATGGGCATCGAGGCCACGGGTCTGGACAACCTGATCAAGGCCAGCTACAGCCTGCTGGGCCTGATCTCCTACCTGACCGACGGCAAGAAGGAATGCCGCGCCTGGACCATCCGCAAGGGCACCAAGGCTCCCCAGGCCGCCGGCAAGATCCACTCCGACTTCGAGCGCGGCTTCATCCGCGCCAGCGTGGTGCACTACGAGGACTTCGCCGCCTGCGACTTCAACATGGCCACCGTGAAGGCCAAGGGCCTGCAGCACACCGAGGGCAAGGAATATGTGGTGCAGGACGGCGACATCATCGAGTTCCTGTTCAACGTCTGATCCAAAGGAGGAACATATGGAGATCATTGGTATCATGGGTGCCATGCCCGACGAAGTGGAGCAGCTGTGCGCTCTGCTGGACGGGGTGACCATCGAGCCCTACGCCGGGGTGGAGTACCACCGGGGCATGCTGGGGGATAAGCAGGTGGTTGTGTGCTGCGCCGGCATGGGCAAGGCCAACGCCGCCGCCACCACCCAGGTGCTGATTACCAAGTTCGGCGCCCAGCGCATCATCTTTTCCGGCATTGCCGGCAACATGACGTCCAAGATCGGCATTGGCGACGTGGTGGTGGGCAAAACCGTTGTCTACCACGACGCGCAGGACGACATGATCGCCCAGTCCGCCCCCTTCACCGCCGAGTACCCCGGCGATGAGGAGATGGTCAAGGCCGCCATGGCCGCCTGCGAGGAAACGGGCGTGAAAGCCATCGCCGGCAAGATCGCCACCGGCGACCAGTTTGTGGGCGACAGCGCCACCAAGGCCGCCATCGCCGCCAGGGTGAACCCGGACTGCGTGGAGATGGAGGGCGCCGCCGTGGCCCAGATCGCCGCCAAGAACAATGTGCCCTGCGTGGTGCTGCGCGCCATGAGCGACAACGCCGACGAGGCCGGCCATGAGGTTCTGGTGGTAAAAAAATTCAGCATCAGTGAATATGTGACCACCGCCACCCGCATCGTGGCCCGCATGCTGGAGCGTCTGGACTGATTTTCCGGCCGCGCCGCATTCCAAAAGACTGCAAAAAGGGACGGGCAGGCTCCAGCGCCTGCGCCGTCCCTTTTTTCCACAATTTTTTCCGTCGGATTCCTCCGAACCTCCGGCAAAGCCTTTTGGCATCCGGTTTTGCGGGTTCTTCTTTTTGGAAAAGTTTTCAACAAAATCAGCGCCCGGCCGTGGAAAACCTGCCCGCCGGGCGCTTTTTCAGGCAGATTTTCGCCCCTTTTGCCCATCGATGGACATTCCGGGAACGGCAAACCCCAAAACCCGAACAAACAGTTCGTCGACATTTGCCCCCTGCTGCGTTATGCTGCATGAAAAGGGGGAATTTATTCAATGAAAGGATGTATGGCAACCCGGCGGGCTTCCCGCCGTGCACCGATCGCCGCAGAGGGGGTCGTTGCACTTGATCCGGTATCAGATTGTAAAACAGGCGCTTGAAACACCTGAGCTGGGCCGCTATGTGAGCTACGGCATTGAGGCGGTGGCCCTGCCCGATGGCCGGCGACTGGCCTTTGTTTCGGACGTATCCACCGATCCTGCCTTCGCAGCGAATCTTGCGGAACGCTGCACCGAAGGCCAGCTGGACCCGGCCCAGCTGCTGGACGTGGTTCTGGATGCGCTGTAACCTTCCTGTTCCGCCTGCACGATGCAGGCGCACACCTATGGCATACACAAAAAAGGCAGACGGCGGTTCCCATTGCCGAACCGCCGCCTGCCTTTCGTTTTTTCGGTTTTTTCTCACAGATACTCCCGCATCTGGCGGGCGGTGCGCTCCTCGAACTGCTGCAGTTCGTTCAGCAGCCCCAGCGCGCCGGTGCTGGCGGCGGGGTGGTCTCTGCGGGCCTTCTCACAGTCCATCACGCCCTGATTGGCCCCCTGAATGACCATGTCCGCCAGATTGCGGGTGGAGCGGTCGGTGAGGGTCTCGGTCCAGATGCCCATTTTTGCCATCAGCTTTGCCGCGGTGCTCTGGCCCTGACTCTGGGCCCCGCAGGCCGCCATGGCCGCGTGGGCCTGCTGGTTGATGCGCCGGTACTCCTTCTGCTGGGCCAGCAGGCTGGCCTTCAGCTGCCGATCGTCGGTCACGTCGATCAGCTGATCCAGACTGTTTTTGCCCATCTCGGTGTTGCGCACGATCTCGTTGAGCACAGCCTGATTGTCGTTGTCGCCGTGGTTCTGGTCGTTTCTGCGTTCACTCATACAAAAAGCCCCCTTTGGAAACTGACTGACGGAGCACAATCGCTCCGGCAACAGCCAGTATTCCCAAAGGGGGTGCTGTTTATTCTGCGGCAGACGTCCGCCCCACGGCCTCCGCCGCCTTTTCCCCTGCCTCTTTCCCGGTTTTTATCACCGGGGCAGCCGGCCGTTTTTCCAGCGGCTCGGGCAGCGGTGCGCAGCGGCCGTAGCGGGCGCAGGTGCGCCGGATGCGCTGGGCCAGCTCCGGCGTGAAGGAGCCCTCCTTCGCCCGCCAGACCCAGTTGCCCATGCCGGTGCCGGGGGTGTTGATACGGCCCTCGGCCCCCAGCTCCAGCCAGTCGGCCATGGGGATCACCGCCAGATTGGCGCAGCTGGACAAAACGCCCCGCAAGAAGCCCCGCACCGAGCCCTCCATGGCGTTCAGGCCCAGATAGTTCTTGGCCCGTGCCAGCTCCTTCGGGTCGCCGTTTTTCAGCCAGTCCCGCAGGGTGGTGTTGTCGTGGGTGCCGGGGTAAACCACACAGTTGGGGATGTGGTTGTGGGGCAGGTATTCGTTTTCCGCCGTGCTGCCGAAGGCGAACTGCATCACCTTCATGCCCGGGTAGCCGCTTTCCTTCAGCAGCACCCGCACGCTGTCGAACAGATCGCCCAGATCCTCGGCCACGATGGGCAGCTTGCCCAGCTTTTCCTCCAGCGTGCGGAACAGATCCATGCCGGGGCCGTATTCCCAGTCGCCCACCCGGGCGTTGGTGCGCCCGGCGGGAATGGCATAATAGGTATCGAAGGCGCGGAAGTGGTCAATCCGCAGCCGGTCGTACATGGTGAGCGCGTGCTCCACCCGGCGAATCCACCAGGCGTAGCCGCTGGCCTTGTGCTGGGCCCAGTCGTACAGCGGGTTGCCCCAGAGCTGGCCGTCCTCGGAGAAGTAGTCCGGCGGGCAGCCCGCCACCCGGGTGAGCCTGCCCTCCCCGTCCACCTGGAACAGCTTGCCGCCGGCCCAGGCGTCGGCGGAGTCCGCCGCCACATAGATGGGAATGTCGCCCAGAATCTGCACGCCCTTGCCGTTGGCGCAGGCCTTCAGGGCCATCCACTGCCGGTAGCCCTGATACTGCAAAAAGCGCCAGAAGCCCAGTTCGTCGGCATTTTCTTCGCGCAGCTGCTCCAGCGCCCGGGGCTGCCGGGTGCGCAGCGCGGCGGGCCATTCCGGGTAGGCCTTCATCTTGTTCAGGCCCTTGGCGGTCATGTAGAGGGCGTAGTCCTCCAGCCAGTCCTCGTTCCAGAAGCAGAAGGTGTAGTAGTCGTCCGGCAGCCAGGCCTTGAACCGGTTATAGGCCAGCCGCAGCACCGAAAAGCGCCCGGTATACAGCGCACCATAATCCACCGCGTTCGGCTCTTCGCCCCAGTCGATGGTGCCGTACTCCTCCTCTTCCAGCAGGCCCTCGTCCCGCAGGGTGTCCAGGTCGATGAAATAGGGGTTGATGGCAAAGGCCGAGCAGCTCTGATAGGGGCTGTCGCCATAGCCGGTGGGCGAAAGGGGCAAAATCTGCCAGATCTGCTGGCCCGCCCCGGCCAGAAAGTCCACAAAGGCATAGGCCTGCTTGCCGAAGCTGCCGATGCCGTAAGGCCCCGGCAGGCTGGACACAGGCATCAAAACGCCGCATTCCCGCATAACAACCGCTCCTTTTTCGCTGTGTGACCCCGGGTCTTCCCCCTCGCGGCGCGCACGCTGGCGCTGCGCCTTCCTTTTTCCGGGGCCTGATTCTTGAATTGCCCCTATTATATCATAAACCGCGGCAAAATGGCATTGGCACGCGCAAAGTATGGCTCTTTTGTGCTATAATAGATGCACTCAGCGGGCTTTGCGCGCCCTTGGTGGCACGCAGGCCCGCAGCAAAGGAGTTTTTGCGATGCAGACCGAAGCGCTTTATTATACCCAGCCCCCGGTGGGCGAGTTCACCGCCCGGGTGCTTTCCTGCGAAGCGGCGGGCGAAACCTGGGCCGTTACGCTGGACCGCACTGCCTTTTACCCGGAGGGGGGCGGCCAGCCCGCCGACCGGGGCGCCCTTGACGGGGCAAAGGTGCTGGACGTGCACGAAAAGGGCGGCGAAGTGGTGCACAGCCTTTCCGCCCCGCTGGCGGTGGGCGAAACCGTGACCGGCCGCGTGGATCTTGCCCGGCGGCTGGAGATGAGCCAGCAGCACACCGGCGAGCACATTCTTTCCGGCATGCTGCACGCCATGTTCGGCGCGGAGAACGTGGGCTTTCACATCGGGCAGGAGTTCCTGACCATGGACACCAGCGTTCCCATTTCCGACGAAGAGCTGGCCGAAGCCGAGGCCCGGGCCAACCGGGTGATCTGGCAGGACGTGCCGGTGCAGGCGGTGTGGCACACCAGGGAGGAGCTGGCAGGCCTTACCTACCGGAGCAAAAAGGAGCTGGAAGGCCCGGTGCGCATCGTCACGGTGCCGGGGGCGGACTGCTGCGCCTGCTGCGGCACCCATGTGGAGCGCACCGGTCAGGTGGGCATGATCAAGATCATCGACTGGCAGAACTACAAAGGCGGCGTGCGGCTGTTTGTGGTGTGCGGCGTGCGGGCGCTGTGGTACTTTGAGGCCCAGCGGGCGGAGGCCGCGGCCATCCGGGCCACCCTTTCCGCAAAGCCGGGTCAGCTGGCCCGGGCGGTGCAGCACCAGAGCGTTGAGCTGGAAGCCGCCCGCTACCGGGCAGTGCAGGCGGAAAACGAGCTGTTCGCCGCGCTGGCCGAGAGTGTGCAGCCCGACGAAGCCGCCATTCTGCTGCGGCCAAATCTGGGCCCGGACGGGCTGCGGCGGCTCTGCGCGGCGCTGAGCGAACGCACCGACGGCCTTTGCGCCGCCTTCAGCCCCACCGAAACCGGCACCCTTGCCTACGCGCTGGCCTGCACCGGGCCGGGGGCGGATCTGCGGGGGCTGTGCAAGCAGCTGAACCAGGCCTTTTCCGGCCGGGGCGGCGGCAAGCCCGGCTTTGTGCAGGGCAGCCTGACCGGCGAATTCGAAGAGGTACAGGCCTTTTTGCGGGATGCCACACAGGCGTAACCGCCCTTTCCATTTCTTTTCAGACAAACACTTGTGAAGGAGAACCATACACCATGAGAATGCGATTCAAACCCTATGCCCGGCCGGAGCTGCTGGCCTGCGACTACCATGCCCACGCCCCGCTGGAGAACAAGGGCCGCTGGCACAGCGTGTTCGCCCGGCCCCAGCAGCCGGTGCATCTGGAGCTGGGCTGCGGCAAGGGCGGCTTTCTGGCCCGGCTGGCCAGCGCCCACCCGGACATCAACTATCTGGGCATCGACATCACCGACAAGGTGCTGATTCTGGCCAAGCGGAACATCGAGCGCATCTACGCGGAAAAGGGCATGACGCCGGACAACGTGATGATCATGAGCCTGGACATCGAGCGCATCCTGAACGCCTTCGACGAGCGGGACACGGTGCAGCGCATCTACATCAACTTCTGCAACCCCTGGAACAAAAAGCTGGCCCACAAAAAACACCGGCTCACCCACACCCGCCAGCTGGCCCTCTACCGCACCATTCTGGCGGAAAACGGAGAAATTTACTTCAAGACCGACGACGACGATCTCTTCCGCGACAGCCTTGCCTACTTCCCGGAGGCAGGCTACGAGATCGTGTGGAAGACCTTCGACCTGCACGCCGACGAGCCGGACTGGAACATCCGCACCGAGCACGAGGCCATGTTCACCGAGCAGGGCATTCCCACCAAGGCGCTGATCGCGGTGAAGAAGCCCATGACCGCCGACGAGCTGGCCGCCGCAGTGGCCGCCCGCAACCAGCGGGACAAGGAGGAAAGCGCCGCCATCCGCGCCGAAAAGGGCATTCAGTAAGCTTCTCCCCCGTTTAAGACAATAAAAGCCCCCATTCCCGGCCGGGAATGGGGGCTTTTGCTTGTGCAGCTCAGCACTCGAAGTCACAGAAGGTGCGGTTTTTCGCAATGCTGCCCACCCACTTTTTGATCTCCACATGGGGCGGGAAGTTCTGGTAGGCCTCCAGCGCCTCGCGGCTTTCCAGCTCGGCAATCAGGGCCACGTCGTAACCGGCAAAGCTCCGGCTCACATGGGCGCTGAGCAGACCGGGGGTCTGGCCCACCAGCGCCTCCAGCCGCTCCTTCATTTTGGCCGCATTGGCATCCGCCTGGTCCTTGTCCGCCAGCTCCCACAATACGATATGTTTAATCATGTTCACTCTCTCCTTTTTGTATTGTATGTTGGATCAATCCCGGTCCAGAAGGGGAATCACATCCCTCAGGCCGGGCAGGATCTCATCCGCCAGCTTTTTCAGCTCCTCATCCGGGGCAGTCAGATCCGGCACCATCACCGTGAAGCAGCCTGCCGCCGCGCCTGCCCGCACCCCGGCGGGGCTGTCCTCCAGAACCATGCACCGGGCCGGGTCCCTGCCCGCCAGCGCCGCCGCCTTCAAAAACACCTCCGGGTCGGGCTTGGAATGGCTTACCTCGTCGCCGCAGACCGCGCCCAGAAAATACCGGTCCACCTTCGCCCGCTGCAGATGGCTCCAGGCGCTGTCCCTTGTGGTGCTGGTGGCCAGCACCGCCGGGATGCCCCGCCGCTCCAGCTCGGCCAGCAGCTCATACAGCCCCGGCTTCACCGGCAGACCGTCCTCTTCGATCCACCGGGCCATGAGCGCCCGGCAGGCGGTGCGCATGGCGTCGAAATCAAAATCCTCACCGAACGCTTCCCGGCACACCCGGGCACAGCCCTCCCGGTTGCGGCCCCGCAGCCGGTCCACGATCTCCGGCTCCATGGGCGCCCCCATCTGCCGGCCGGCCTGCAGCCATGCCTTCTGATACATCCGCTCGGTGTCGAACATCAGGCCATCCATATCAAACAAAACCGCTTCGATCATACGTTCCTCCCCGTTGTCGTCGGGCACTCCGCCCTGTTTTTCCGTCCGCTCACAGCGGGCCCTTCACCTTTTCGTCGAACTCCTCTTCCTCCCCGTCCCCTTCGCTCTGCGGGCGGATGGCCAGCTCGCCCAGGCCCATGTCGTTGTGGAGGATGCTCCCTGCGCCGATGGCTCCCCGGCCGTATTTTTTGCGGATGGCATCCAGGCTCTGCTCCAGCTTTTCCCGCCGGGGGTCTGCCTTGGGCGCATCGTCAAACAGGCTCTGCTGCACCGCAAAGGGCTCCTCGGTGATGGCCAGCGCGGTCACGGTGAGCATCCGCACCGGGCGGGCCATGTCCCAGTTTTTCTCCATCAGCTGCCAGCAGGCGTTGGCCAGATCCCGGGCCAGATGGGTGCTCATGGGCAGCTGCTTCTGCCGGGTGATGGTCTTTAAATCCGGATCCCGGATGGTCACCTGCACCGCCCCGGCCCATACCCCGTGCCGCCGCAGCCGGCCGGCCACCTCATCCGCCAGCACGTTCAGCGCCGAGCGGATCTCCGCCGGGCCCCTGATGTTGCGCCGGAAGGTGGTGCCGTTGCCCACGCTCTTGATGGGCTCCTTTTCGCCCCAGCGGCGCACCGGGGCTTCGTCCTCGCCCCGGGCGTAGCGGCTCAGCTCCAGCCCCAGCTTGCCCAGGGCCTCGGCCAGCGCCTCGGGCCGGGCCGCCGCCAGCTCGCCAATGGTGGATATGCCCATGCCGGCCAGCCGCTTCTGGGCCGAAGCGCCCACATACAAAAGATCCCCCGCCGGCAGCGGCCAGACGATCTGGTGGAAGTTTTCCCGGGTAATGAGGGTGGTGGCGTCCGGCTTTTTGTAGTCGCTGCCCAGTTTGGCGAACACCTTGTTGAAGCTCACCCCCACCGAGATGGTCAGCCCGGTGGCCGCCTTCACCTCGGCCCGCAGCCGGTCCGCCAGGGCCGCCGGGCTTTCGGCAAACAGCTGCCAGGTGCCGGTCACGTCCAGCCAGCTTTCGTCGATGCCGAAGGGCTCCACCCGGTCGGTATACTTGCGGTATATTTCGTTAATGATTTTCGAGTACTTTCGGTAATATTCCCGGTGGGGCGGCAGCAGAACAAGATCCGGGCATTTGCGCTTTGCCTGCCAGATCACCTCGGCGGTTTTCACGCCCATGCGCTTGGCGGGCTCGTTTTTGGCCAGCACAATGCCGTGGCGGCCCTCCGGGTCGCCGCAGACGGCCACGCACTTGTCCCGAAGCTCCGGGTGGCGCAGCAGCTCCACACTGGCATAAAAGCTGTTGCAGTCACAGTGAAAGATCCAGCGTTCCACCCGGCAAAGCCCCCTTTTTTTGTAAATTTTTCATTTTTCTGTTCTGATTATATCACGCAGGGGCAACGGGATGCTATAATGTTAAAACAACGCCATAGAATTCCATAAAACCAAACGCATCCCCTTGGCGCTGTTTTACGAGAGGTGGTATCTGAATGGAACATTCCCTGTACGCGATTTTGTGGTACTTTCTGATCTACGCCTTTTTGGGCTGGTGCCTTGAGGTGGTGTTCTGCACCCTGCGCACCGGCAAATGGGTGAACCGGGGCTTTCTGAACGGGCCGGTCTGCCCCATCTACGGCTTCGGCATGGTGATCGTGCTCATGGCGCTGGAGCCGCTGGCGGATCGGCCGCTGGCACTGTTTGTGGGCAGCGCCCTGCTGACCAGCGCGCTGGAGCTGGTCACCGGCTGGGCGCTGAAAACGCTGTTTCACACCACATGGTGGGATTATTCCAAACAGAAATTCAATCTGGGCGGTTACATCTGCCTGAAATTCAGCCTGGTCTGGGGCCTGGTGGGCATGTTTGCGGTGAAGGTGCTGCATCCGCCGGTGAACCGCTTTGTGGAATGGATGCCCCGGCCGGTGGGCCTGGCGCTGCTGGTGCTGTGGATGGCGGTCTTTGTGGCCGACGTGGCGGTGACCCTGCGCACCCTGATTGGTCTGGAGCGTGACCTGGGCGAGCTGGAAAAGGTGGTGGCCGCCCTGCGCAGGGGCAGCGACACCATCAGCCGCAATCTGGGCGACGCGGCCCTTGCGGCGGACGAACGGCTGGAGGAGAGCCGTCAGGCCCTGCCCCAGAAGCTGGCCGAGCTGGAGGCCCGGCGGGACTTTTTGCAGGCCCGCATTCTGGACACCCGGCTGTTCGGCGCGGCCCGTCTGATGAATGCCTTCCCCGCCATGAAGGATCTGCGCCACAGCGAGCTGCTGGCCGAGCTGAAGGAAACCCTGCACGAGCGGCTGCACCGCTGATTTTTCCACAAACAAAGCCCCGTCCTGTTGAAAAACAGGGCGGGGCTTTTCTGATTGGGCAGGCTCAGCCCGCGTCCAGCTGGTTCAGGCTCACGGCGCGGGTGTGGGCCACCGGGGTCCACTCCACCCTGCGCACGCAGGCCACCAGCGCAATGGGCAGATAGGTGGCCATGTACAGCGGGAAGGTGAAGATGCCCGCCAGCTTCCACACCGCGGGGGCCTGAATCCGCTTCCACTCGGTGCAGGTGGTCAGCGCCGCCATCACCAGCATGGAAAGGTAGCCGCAGGCAAGAATCCGGCCCAGAGCGGCCAGCACCAGTACCGGCCCGCCGGCCAGCGCCGCGCCCACGGCGGCAAAGCCCAGCGCCAGCAGGTTGAACAGCACCGGTGCAATGCGGCTGATCAGCAGATCCGCGCAGGACCAGCTGCCCCGCAGCGCCGCCCGGCCCAGCCCTGCGCCCCGGCTGGCCATCACCTGCAAAAAGCCCTTGCACCAGCGCAGCCGCTGGCGCACGCTCTGGGAAAGGGTGGCGGGCTGCTCGTCAAAATATTCCGCCTGGGGGCAATAGGCGATGCGCCGCCCGGCGATCATCTGCACGGTGGAAAATTCCAGATCCTCACACAGGCAGTGCCAGGGCCAGCCGCCCGCGGTGCGCAGAATCTCCTCGCTCACCAGAAAGCCGGTGCCGGTCACGTTGCCGCTGAAGCCCAGCAGGGTGCGGGGGCAGTTGAGAAAGCGCACCTCCCGGATGAAGCACAGCCCCTGCCCGGCAGCCACCCAGCCCCGGTAATTCTTGGTGTTCCGGTAACCCGCCACTACCGGGCATTCCGGGCCGAACACCCCGTCCAGCCGGCGCACAAAATCCGGCCGGGCCAGATTGTCCGCGTCAAAAAGCAGATAGCCGTCGTAGTGTTTGCCCTCGGCCCAGATCCGGTGCAACAGAAAATTCAGCGCGTATCCCTTGCCCACATGGACTAGGTCGTGCCGCTCGAACACGGTGGCTCCGCCCTTTCGGGCAAGGCGGGCGGTGTCGTCGGTGCAGTTGTCCGCCGCCACATACAAATCCAGCACGCCGGGGTAATCCTGGGCGCGCAGGCTTTCCAGCAGCTTTGGCAGCACCGCGGCCTCGTTGCGGGCGCAGATGAGCACCGCGTACCGGTTGGTGCCCGCCCCCGGCTTCCAGCGGGGCGTTTTCACAAGGCTCAAAAAGGTGTAGGCCAGCTGGTAGGCGCAGCAAAGGCCCATCAGCAGCAGCCAGAACCGGCTGATGGAAAGGAGTATATATGCCATGGTAATCGACCTCCCTGTTCGGCATGCGGGGTTTCGCGGGCGGCGGATTTCCGCCCGCCTGTGCCCATACAACGAAGGTTGGCGCCCCGGTTCTTCACCGCCGGGCGTAAATTCCGCTTTCTTTGCAGAAACTTCATATATTCCGCCCCGGAACGTGGTACCATAACAGAAAGGGAATCTGTTTTCGATTCTGTTTTCAATCCCCCGCCGGCATCTTTTCCGGCGATACAACGAGGTGTTTCATTTGTCCTCTGATCTTTCCATTCTGGTGACCCTGAACGAGCATTACCTGCCCCAGCTGGAGGTGATGCTCACCTCCCTGCACGCATCCAACCCGGGCGAAAACGTCTCGGTCTGGCTGATCCACCGCTCCCTCACCCCGGAGCAGCTGGCCCGGCTGGAGCGGCGCTGCGGCCTGTTGGGCTTTTCGCTTCATCCGGTGACCGCCGACGCCCGCCTGTTTGCGGACGCCCCCCTCACCCGCCAGTATCCCCAGGAGATGTATTACCGGCTGCTGGCGGCCCAGCTGCTGCCGGAGGAGATGCACCGGGTGATCTATCTGGACCCGGACATTCTGGTCATCAACCCGCTGCGCCCGCTGTGGGAGCTGGATCTTGCGGGCAACCTGTTCGCGGCGGCGGCCCACACCGGCAAGACCGAACTGGCCAACAGCGTGAATCAGGTGCGGCTGGGCACCGACCACGACTACTTCAATTCCGGCGTGCTGCTCATGGATCTGGACGCCGGCCGCCGCTGGATCAACCCGGAGGCCCTGTTCGACTTCACCCGCCGCCACGCCCGGGAGCTGCTGTTCCCAGATCAGGATCTGCTGAACATGCTGTACGGCAGTCTGGTGCTGCCGCTGGACGACGCGGTGTGGAACTACGACGCCCGCAATTTCAACAACTACTATCTGCGCAGCGGCGGCGACTGCGATATGGACTGGGTATTCGCCCACACCTCCGTTTTGCACTTCTGCGGCAAGGCCAAGCCCTGGAAGCCGGGCTACCGGCGGCGCTTTGGCCCTTTGTACCGGCACTACATGCGCCTGACCCAGCTGGCCATGCCGGACTGAACCGACCATAAAAAGACCGCCCCCGGGCCTGTGTGAAAAACACATGGGCCGGGGGCGGTTTTTGTTTGTCGTTCTGTGGCTGCTTATGCCTGCTTGCGGGGGGCGCGGCGGCGCAGCAGCTGGCGCAGCATGCCCAGAATGCCCTGCAGATTGAACAGGCAGATCACCGCGGTGAGCAGGGTGCACCAGACCGGCCAGCCCGGAATCTGGCGCAGCATGAGCACCGTTTCCACCCCGATCAGCACGCAGTTGATGGTCAGGCGCAGGGGCGCGAAGCTCATGTGCATCAGGCCGCGGGTGTTGATGGCACGCAGCACAAACACGATGACATAGCTGATCAGGCTGGCCAGCGTTGCGCCGTTGGGGCCCATCAGGGGAATCAGCGCCCAGTTCAGTGCGCAGTTGGCGATGGCGCCCGCCAGCATGGTGTACAGCGAAAGGGTGCTGCGCTTTTCCACCATGTAAACGCTGTTCAAAAACTGGTTGAAGCAGTTGAACAGGGTGGCCAGCGTGAGCATGGGCACAAACTGCCATGCGTCGTAGAAGTTGGCCTTGAACATGAACATCAGCGGGCGGCACAGAAGGATGATGCCGCTGCAGCAGCAGAACAGCAGCGCCTGATAGATGCCGAACACCCGGCTGAAAAAGGCGGCGCGGCCCTTTTCCTCGGTCACGGCGGAAAGCTGCCAGGCCTCATAGAAGATGGTGCCCAGCACCGTGAGGATGGTGGGCAGGAAATAGCCCACGCCCAGCAGGCCGGTCCAGTATTCGCCGCTCTGGCCCTGGTAGCCCTCGCACATGGCCTGCACGAAGAACAGGTCGCTGGCGTTGATCACCCAGAAGCTGATCTGAGCCGGCACCATGGGCAGCGCGTAGCGCATCATGCGGCCCCACAGCTCCCTGTTGAAGCTCTTCACATGCAGATACCGGCGCAGCCCCGCCACCAGAAATACGAACAGAGCGCTCAGCGCGTCGCTGCAGATGATGGCCAGAATGTAGCCGGAGGCGCCCATGCCCATGCCGGACAAAAACAGGATCATGAAGCCCAGGTTGGTGGCGCTGCACAAAACGCCGTCCACCGCCACCAGCCGGTTCAGCTGGCGGCTGCGCACAAACTGGGTGCACAGGGTACGCAGGCAGCTCACCAGCACATGCACATACAAAAGCAGCGCATAGTCGCTGAACAGCGGGATCAGCCGCAGCACCGGATAGCAGATGAGCATCAGCGCAAAGCCCAGGCCGATGGTCACAAGGCCGTTTGTAAACACCTGGCTTTTGCTGTTGGTCTTTTCCAGACCGAAACGGATGATGGCGAAGCTCACGCCCATGCTCACCAGCGGGATCAGCAGCGAACCGATCTGCTGCACCAGCTTGGTGATGCCCACCTCGTCCACCTCGCCCATGGCAAAGGTGATGTAGGGTTGTAAGATAATGCTGAGCAGCTTGGAGGAAAAGTTGCTGACGGCAAACAGCATGGTGTTGCTCATCAGCTTTTTGTATTTGTTTTCCACGCCCGGCGGCCCTCCTTGTTTTCTTTTATTCTATTATATATACAATTATATGGTCCGCAGATTTTCTTCGGACGAACCTATATTATAGCGCCTGTGGGCAAAAAAGTCCACGGAATCCGCTTTTGGAGTGCCGCGCCCCTGCCCTATCCCTGGCGCAAAAGCGCCCGGCGGGCTTTCCAGTCCGGCAGAAAGCGCTCCACCAGCGCCCAGAATTCCTTCTGATGATTGGGGTGCACAAAGTGGCAGTATTCATGCACGATCACATATTCCACCGCCGCGGCGGGCTGCAGCGCCAGCCGGGAGGCCAGCGTGATGCGTTTTTTCGCCACGTCGCACACGCCCCAGCGGCTGGTCATGTCCCGCACGCGCAGCTCGGGCGGCTGGCCGCCCAGCACCCCGGCAAAGGCCGGATACACCCGCCGGCTGACCGGCTCGAACAGCGCAAGGCACTCCTCCTTCGAGGGGGGCGGGCAGTCCGCCTGCTTTCGGGCGGCCCGGGCCACCTGCTGCTTTGCGGCGATCACCCAGCCCATCCGCTGGGCCACAAAGGCATCCGCCTGGTCGGCGCTCACCCGCAGCGGCACGCTCACCGCCACCGTGCCGTCCCGCCGCACCCGCAGGTTCAGATTCTTCACCTTTTTTCGAACAAGTTCATATTCCAGCCCCGCCACCCGGCGAATTTGGCCTGCCATCTTGGTTTTCCACCCCCTGGCAAAGTTTTCCGACCATTTTATTGTATCACAACATTCTGCGGTTTGGCTCGTCAAGCCATCATATCTCACAAATTTTCCCCGAAAAGCTTGGGCGTTCTTGGGCCTTATCGGCATCGGGAATCTATTGACTTCTACTATATCTAGTGCAATAATAGTAATCGCGGCCGAATCACCCCAAAATACAGATGGTAGTTCTTTACGCTCTGTATTTTTTTGCCGCACCAAAGTAACAGTTGCATGAGGAGAATCGCCATGATCAAAAGTGTAATTAAGCGCGACGGCCGTGTGGTGCTCTACGATCAGAGCAAGATCACCGCCGCCATTATGAAGGCGCTGGAAGCCGCCCAGGAAGGGGATGCCGCCGAAGCCGACCGCATTGCCGCCCGTGCTGCCCGCCAGCTGGAGATGGATTGCGGCGAGGAGTCTCCCCAGATTGAGCAGATTCAGGACGCGGTGGAAACCGCGCTGATGGAGACCGGCCACGACGCGGCCGCCAAGCAGTACATTCTGTACCGGGCAAACCGCACCCGCATCCGCGAGGCGAACACCAGCCTGATGAAAACCATCGACGAGATCACCAATGTGGACGCCCGCGCCAGCGACATGAAGCGCGACAACGCCAACATCGACGGCAACACCGCCATGGGCAGCATGCTGCAGATCGGCACCGCCGGCGCCAAGGCCTATAACGCGGCGTATCTGCTGCGCCCGGAGCAGGCCAAGGCCTACCGGGAGGGCGACATCCACATCCATGACTTTGATTTTTATTCTCTGACCACCACCTGCTGCCAGATCGATATTCTGCGCCTGTTCCACGGCGGGTTCTCCACCGGCCACGGTTTTTTGCGCGAGCCCAACAGCATCGGCAGCTATGCGGCACTGGCGGCCATTGCCATCCAGTCCAACCAGAACGACCAGCACGGCGGCCAGAGCATTCCGAACTTTGATTACGGCATGGCCGAGGGCGTGGGCAAGACCTTTGCCCGGGCCTACCGCAAAAAGCTGGCCGAAAGCCTGGAGGACGTGCTGGAGACCGAGAACGAGGCCGACTTTGTGAACCAGATGGTGGACAAAGCCGTTACCAAGCTGGACCAGCAGCCCCGCCTGGAGACCAATGCGGAGGAATTCGACCGCATTGTGGCCGACGCGCTGATTGCCAGCGGCCGTGTGGATGAGCACACCGCCCGCCGTCTGGTGGCCACCGCCCGCCGCCGCGCCTGGAAGCAGACCGACCGGGATACCTACCAGGCCATGGAGGGCTTTGTGCATAACCTGAACACCATGCACAGCCGCGCCGGCGCGCAGACCCCCTTCAGCAGCATCAACTACGGCACCGACACCACCCCCGAGGGCCGGATGGTGATCCGCAACATTCTGATGGCGGAGGACGCGGGCTTGGGCCACGGCGAGACCCCCATCTTCCCCATTCACATCTTCAAGGTCAAAGAGGGCGTGAACTACAACGAGGGCGACCCCAACTACGACCTGTTCAAGCTGAGCATGAAGGTGAGCGCCAAGCGGCTGTTCCCCAACTATGTGTTCCTGGACGCACCCTTCAACCTGCAGTACTATGTGCCCGGCCGGCCCGAGACCGAGGTGGCCACCATGGGCTGCCGCACCCGCGTGATGGGCAACGTCTACGACCCGGAGCGCCAGATCAGCTACAGCCGCGGCAACCTGAGCTTCACCTCCATCAACCTGCCCCGTCTGGCAATTCTGGCCGACCACGACGAGAAGAAGTTCTACGAGAGCCTGGACGCCATGATGGAGCTGGTGGCAAACCAGCTGCTGGACCGGTTCGAGATTCAGGCTGCCAAGCGCGTTTACAACTTCCCCTTCCTGATGGGTCAGGGCGTATGGCTGGATTCCGACCAGCTGGGCCCCGCCGACGAGGTGCGTGAGGTGCTCAAGCACGGCACCCTGTCCATCGGCTTTATCGGTCTGGCCGAGACCCTGACCGCCCTGTACGGTCACCATCACGGCGAGAGCGACGAGATGCAGAAGAAGGGTCTGGAGATCGTGGGCCACATGCGGGATTACTGCGACCGCAAGAGCCAGGAGATGAAGATGAACTTCACCCTGCTGGCCACCCCCGCCGAGGGTCTGTCCGGCCGGTTCACCCGCATGGATCAGAAGCGGTTCGGCATCATTCCCGGCGTGACCGATCGGGAATACTACACCAACAGCTTCCATGTGCCCGTGTGGTATCCCATCTCCGCCTACGACAAGATCCAGAAGGAGGGCCCCTACCACGCCCTGACCAACGCGGGCCACATCAGCTATGTGGAGCTGGACGGCGACACCGCCAACAATCTGGAGGCCTTCGAGAGCGTTGTGCGCTGCATGCACGACAGCGGCGTTGGCTACGGCAGCATCAACCATCCCGTGGACCGCGACCCCGTTTGCGGCTACGTCGGCGTAATCGGTGACGTTTGCCCCCGCTGCGGCCGCCGCAGCGGCGAGGCCCTGAGCCCCGAAAAGCTGGATGAGCTGCGCAAAAAGTATCCCGGCGTTCCCACCTTCTGCGGCCTTTCTTAACGGATTTTTTAACGAACCCGACCGTTGACCGGGTCCGATGCGCCAGCCTTCCGCACCCGGCTTTCCTCAGCAAAAACATCAAGCTGCCTTATTGGCCCTCTGCGTTTTGCTGATTAAGCCCGCACAATTGTTTTGTTGCTTCGGCAACGCTGTGCCGCCGGTGTTCTTTCTATAATGGTCTTATCACCCATTTGCTTTTGAATTTTTTACGCCGCCTGCCTTTTTCGGGGCGGGCGGCGCCTGATAAAAGGAGGAGTTTTCTATGTCCGCTATGCAGAAACAATCCGTCGTTGGTAAGGACGTTCCCTTCGAGCGCATCCGCCGCATCACCGGCTATCTGGTCGGCACCATGGACAAATGGAACGACGCCAAGAAGGCCGAAGAGCGCGACCGCGTGAAGCACCTGTGAGCGCCATGCTGCAGGTAGCAGGCTTCGCCGGCGACAGCATTGTGGACGGCCCCGGTCTCCGGTTTACCGTGTTTTTCCAGGGCTGCCCACACCACTGCCCCGGCTGCCACAACCCCGAAACCTGGCCCTTTGAGGGCGGCACCCCCTTTCCCCCCGAACAGCTGATCCAGATGGCAAAGAAGAATCCTCTCTGCCGCGGCATCACCCTGTCCGGCGGCGAACCCTTCGCTCAGGCCGGGCCGGAAATGCTGGAATTCGTCCGGCTGGCCCGCGCCGCCGGCTACGAGGTGGCAAGCTACACCGGCTACACCTTCGAGGAGCTGTACCAGCACGGCACCCCTGCCCAGAAGGAGCTTCTGACCCTTCTGGACACCCTCATCGACGGCCCCTTCGTGCAGGCCGAGATGAGCCTGGAGCTGCGCTTTCGGGGCAGCCGCAACCAGCGCATTCTGGATCTTCCCAAAAGCCTTGCCCAGGGCGAGGCCGTGTGGGAGACCCGCGAACGCTGGGTGGGCGAGCACGAATAATCGCACATGTTTTAAGCAAGGCCCCCGCACCCCGGACATTTCCGGCGGCGCGGGGGCCTTGTTTGCAGTTTTGATACAACTTCTTGCCGACAGTGTTACCCTTTGTATGCAATAATAGAGACGAAGGCAAAATCCCCTGTCGGCCGGTGCGGCAGAAAAAAACAACGCCGGCCCTGTTCAACAGGATTTTACCAGTTGGCCCATTTTGCGGCCGGATTATGATACAATAAGTGTAACGCGATCGGTTTTCCGGCCCCGGCCGGAACCAAAGGAGGAAAACAACCATGGCACATATCCTGATTGTGGAGGACGAAGAACACATCGCCCAGATGATCGAGGCCACCCTGTCTCTGGGCGGCTACAGCTGCGAAATCTGTTCCGACGGCGCGCAGGCCGTGGAGCGCATCTTTGCAGGCGGCTTTGATCTGGTGCTGCTGGATGTGATGCTTCCCGGGCTGGACGGCTTCTCCGTGATGGAGCGGGTGGCCAGCCAGGGCACCCCGGTGATCTTTCTGTCCGCCATGCAGCAGGTGGCCGACAAGGTGCGCGGGCTGCATCTGGGCGCCGAGGACTACATCGCCAAGCCCTTCGAGGCGCTGGAGCTGCTGGCCCGTGTGGAGGTGGCCCTGCGCCGCCGGGGCAAGGGCCGGGAGGTGCTGGAATACCGGGGCATCTGCCAGGATCTTTCCAGCCACACGGTGACCCTGAACGGCAAACCGGTGGCCTTGAGCCCCAAGGAATTCGAGCTGCTGCGGGTCTTTTTGCAGAATCAGGATCTGGCTCTCTCCCGGGACAAGCTGCTCTCGCTGGTGTGGGGCTACGATTTCGCCGGCGAAACCCGTACCGTGGACATTCATGTGCAGCGGCTGCGCCAGAAGCTGGGCCTTTCCGGCAAGCTGGTCACCCTGCCCCGCATCGGCTACCGGCTGGAACACTGAAAGGAGCCCGCCTGTGAAACTGTGGCAGAAGATCTTTTTGTCCTCTCTGGCGCTGCTGGTGCTGGCCACCGGCGGGCTGAGCCTTCTGTTTCTGAACAACACCCAGACCCAGCTGTGGCAGCGGGAAAAGCAGCGGGCCGCCCTGCAGCAGCAGTCTTTGATGAACGCCATCAAAACCAACGTGGTAAACCAGCGGCTGCAGTCCGGCCAGATCAGCCTGAGCGAGACCGAAACCCGGCAGGCGCTGCAGGCGGCCCTGTCCAGCCAGGAGACGGACAGCTATATGCTGGCCTTCCAGATGTTCGATGCGGGCGGTGCCAGCCTTCTGGACGACCCCACCGGCCTGTGCGCCGCCGCCGACCTGATCGGCAGTGACCGGCAGGACACCTCCCTCACCTATACCCGCATCTTCAATCAGGGCGACCGGATGCTGCTGGCGCTGAATGCCCCGCTGCCGCTGGAGCAGGTGGATTTCCGCATCGTGTCCGTGTTCGACGTGACCGATCTGGGCGCTCAGCTGCAGCGTCAGGCGCTCACCGCCCTGTCCTTCGGCATGGTGGTGAGCCTTGCCGCCGCGGTGGTGCTGCTGGTGCTGGTGAAGGTGCAGCTGCGCCGGCTGGAACAGCTGTCCCGGGCGTCCCGCCGCATCGCCAAGGGCAACTATGCCGAGCGGGTGCAGATCTCCGGCGCCGATGAACTGGCCGATCTGGGCGAGGACATGAACCGGATGGCCCAGGCGGTGCAGCAGCATGTGGGCCAGCTGGAGCAGGTGGCGCAGGATCAGAAAACCTTCATCGCCAACATGGCTCACGAGATGAAAACACCCCTCACCAGCATTCTGGGCTTTGCAGATCTGCTCTATCTGCAGAAGGATGTGCCGGAAAAAAAGCGCCGGGAATACGCGGGCATCATTCTGGACGAAACCAAGCGGATGCGCAGTTTGTCCGGCAAGCTGATGGAGCTGCTGAACGTGGGCAGCCAGAACCTGATCTTTGCGCCGGAGGAGCTTTCCGGCGTGATCGACGAGGTGGCCACCGCCATGCAGCCGGTGCTGAACAGCAGCCGGCTTGCCCTGCAGTACGGCTGCGAGCCGGGGCTGTGGGTGGAGATGGACCGGGAGCTGTTCAAATCGCTGCTGTACAACTTCATCGACAACGGCCGAAAGGCCAGCCCGGAGGGCAGCCTGATCCAGCTGCTGGCCCACCGCAAGGGCCAGAACATCGAGATTCTGATCCGGGATCACGGCCAGGGCATTCCCAAAAAGGAGCTGGAAAAGATTCGCCAGCCCTTTTATATGGTGGACAAATCCCGCAGCCGCAAGGCGGGCGGCGCGGGCCTTGGCCTTGCGCTGTGTGAGGAGATCTGCCGCATCCACAAGGGCAGCTTCGTCATCGACAGCCGCCTGGGCGAGGGCACCCTCATCACCCTCACCTTTCCGCCCGCCTCTTCCGGCGGCGTGGAGAAAGGAGGCAACGCATGAAAATCCGGCGCAGCCAACAGCACAGTCAAACGAAACCGGGCCCGGGCTCTGCCCCGGCGGGCAAACAGCCCCGCATCCCCGCAAGCTATTCCATTCGAAATGAGCCGGCAGCCGGCCGCAGTCTCCCGCTGCGGTTTACCGCGCTCGCAATGGTGCTGCTGGCCGGCAGCGCCCTGTGCCTGTTTTTTCTGGCCCAGTGCCTGATCCGGCCCAGCGCCCAGATCGACAGCCTTGCGGCCCTGCCCGCCTACAACATGGTGGGCGAGCAGAACGATCAGGCCAGCTTCTGGTCCATGGCCAAGTATCACGACCTGCCCCCCACCTCCTCCAGTAACCATCAGTTTTTTGCACTGGATGCGCTGAACCGGCTGAACAGCCGGGATCATCTGACGCAGCTGATGCAGCCGGACGGAATGTGCAGCCTGATTGCCGCAGAGGGCGCTTTGGTTTCCTCCTGGACGTACGACGATCTTCTTCAGGAAGTGCGCTGCTGGTTCGTCGACGACATCCCCTGCACCTATTCCGACAGCACCGGCCGGGAGATTCCGGGTTCGGTGGATTTGAGCATGGGCTGGTCCACCGGGTTTTCCTGCCTGCCCGTGTGCTACACCGTGCTGTTCCATCCCCAGCAGAACGCCGGAGAGGAAGCCTTTGAAAAGGCATACGCCTCGCTGGTGGACGATCTGCAGCAGCTGTGCGGTGCCCGCATCGACCGGTTTGTCTCCATCGAGACCATGCTCCTCACCCTGGGAACCGCTCCCTTTGAAAACGCCGGCATGACCTTCGAGAGCGCCTGTGCCCTGAGTGATCTGGGCATCTATATGGGGCATACGCTGGAGCAGCTGTATACCTCCGCCACCTTCCCCTACGATCTGGACGATCCGGAGCGCGCCACCGATCTGCTGCAGGAGCATTTTTCCAGTCAGGGCCTGTCGTTACAGATTCTGCGGCTGGAGGAATTTTATCTGGTACTCATTGGCGACAGCAGCTCCACTCTGGGCCTTTATTACAGCCCCGTGCTGGAAACCTGGTGCGGGTTCGGCCTGCAGCAGCTGTGAGCCCGGGCGGGAAAGGAAACATATCATGCACACAAACAAAGCAAAATCCCCGGTGCGCCCCGGCCGCACACCCCGGTCAGAGCCATCCTGGCCGTTCACCCGCACGCTGCGGGCAAACCTGGCCTTCGTGCTGCTCACGGTGTTGATTCTCGCCGCGGGCGGAACCTGCGCCGTGCGGGCCTCCTCCCTGCTGACCGCCCCCTCCGGCCAGGTGGACTCCTTTGCCGCGCTGCCGGTATACAACGTGATCGGCCAGCGCACCGAGCGGGTGGAGTTCTGGCCCCGGGCCCGCTACCACGACCGGGCCCAGGCAATGGGCTATCCGCTGCCCTACACCCCCCGTCAGGCATTTGAGGAGAACAATGCCAGCCTGATTTTGCAGGATCTGCTCAATTACAGCAACTTTGATCAGCAGCTGACGCTCTCCCTTTCCAGCCAGCTGCAGGACACCTTTGCCTGCTATTCCTACGCGAGCGATAATGTGGTCTGCCGTTTTTACGACAATATCCCCATTCAGATTGCTGACTCGCAGGCGCCGGATACCCCGATCTATCAGGGCGTGATCAATTCCAGCTCCGGCCGAATGATCAGCACCGGCCGCTACTGTTACAGCGCGCTGATCACCCCCTCGGCCGCCATGGACGCACCCACCGAGGAGCAGTACCGGCAGGCATACGGAACGCTGCTGGAGCAGCTGCTACAGCTGGCGGGTGGGGGGCATCAGGAAGCCCCCTATTACTGCGACGGTCCGCTGGTATGGGTGCTCAGCACCCTGCAGGCGGACTTTCCCTCCACTGTAATCACAGGTCTTGGCACTGGTGAGGAAGAATACGCAGAGGGCGAGTTTTCCTACACCTACTCCACCCTTGAATGGTTCTGCTCCACTCTGCTGGACAATTTCCAGAAAAATGAGCAGCTGCTGGAGCTTCCTCCCTGGGAACAGATTAACTGGCCCGAGCCGAACCCGAACGACCCGGAGGCCGTGGAACGCTTTTTGCAGGAATACTATTCGACCATGTATAACATCGACCTGCAGATTCTGCGTCAGGACGGCTGTTATCTGGTTCTGTTCCAGATATCCGAACATACGCTGGGTCTGTATTTTGACCCGCTGCTGCAGGCCTACACCGGCTTCGGCCTCCAGTAAAAAACACATCAGCCCCCCTGCAAAGCAGGGGGGCCTCAGCCTGTAGAAAAACCTGCTTTGGCAATCAGGCCAGAGCAGGTTTTCTGTTTGAAAACAAGAAGACAGGT
>NZ_CAXSWZ010000017.1:0-78670 GCF_964241245.1 Allofournierella massiliensis | reverse complement strand
AAGGAGTCTTAAACCTTCCGAGCCCCTTTTTCGGGGCTCTTTTCTTTTACCCTACGGGGGATTATGGAGCGGTTACGATACTGCGCCGCCTTTCTGCTATACTCTTTTTGTTGTGTTTGGTTCATTGCAGTTTCAGACTACAACAAAAAATGAGATAGGCAACCCTTTCGGGGAAGTCTATCTCATTTTTTTCATTTTAGGCTATTTTGCAACAGCCCCACATGAAAAGATTTTTCACTGATTACAGGGTTTTGTTCTGTTCCTTCACCCAGTCGAACACCTGCTGTGCCACCGGAGCAATGGCACCCTGCTCAAAGGGAACCGTGAAGCCTGCGGCCTTGACCAGACCAGCGTAGGTGTCGCCGCCGCCCTTCTTCACCAGAGCCAGATACCGCTGCCAGGCATCCTTCGGGTCGTTCAGATGGGTTGCAAAGAACTGCAGCGACACAATCTGCGCCAGGCAGTAGTCGATGTAGTAGAAGGGATACTGATAGACGTGCAGCTGCCGCTGCCAGCCCGCACCCCGGCCATAGAAGGGCAGGCCGTCGAAGTCATTCCAGGGGCGATACTTGCGCTCCAGCTCCAGCCAGATGCCGTTGCGCTCGTCCGGGGTCAGATGGGGCTGGCTGTAAACAATGTGCTGGAATTCATCCACCATGCAGCCGTAAGGCAGGAAGGTGAGTGCCTCCTGGGCATGGGCCAGCGCATACTTGGCGGTGTCCTTGCCGAAGAACAGGTGATGCCAGGGGCTGGTGAGGAATTCCATGGACATGCTGTGGATCTCGCAGCTTTCCAGACCGGGGTTGGCCAGCTCCTGACACATGCCCTGGCCGGCTGCCACCCATGCCTGGAAGGCGTGACCGGCCTCGTGGGTCAGCACGTCCACGTCGCCGGAGGTGCCGTTGAAGTTGGAGAACACAAAGGGCGCGCCATAACCGGGGACGGTCTCGCAGTAGCCGCCGGGGGCCTTGCCGGGGCGGCTCTCCAGATCAAACAGCTGGCTCTCGGTCATAAAATCGATGAAGCGGGCGGTCTCAGGGCTCAGCTCCCGGTACATCTGCACCGCCTTGGCCAGCAGCTCGGGGGCAGTGCCCTGCGGGATAGGGTTGCCGTCCTTAAAGCTGACGGTGGTATCGTAGAATTTTGCGTCGGGCAGGCCGATGCGGGCAAACTGCTCCTTCATGGCCTCGTGGGCCAGCGGAGTCACGCTCTGGGCCACCTGATCCCGGAAGCTCTTCACGTCCGCCTCGTTGTAGCCCAGCCGGCCCATCCGCAGATAGGACAGGGGCACATAACTCTCGTACCCCAGCTTGCGGGCCTGGGCGTTGCGGTTTTCGATCATTTTGGTGTAGATCTCATCCAGCTCTTCCCGGTTGTCGTCAAAGAAGCGGCCGTCCGCCTCAAAGGCAGCCTTGCGCACTGCCCGATCCAGGCTCTGCTTATAGGGGCCCATTTCGGGCAGGGTCAGGCTCTTGCCGTCAAACTGCACCTGACCGCCCGCATACAGCTTCTGATAGCGGCTGGCCAGCGCGTTCTCCTGCTGCATCAGTTCCAGCACTTCCTCGCTGGCACTGGCAGCAGCCACCTCCATCTTCTGCAGAAGGATGTCGCCGTACTCCTCCGCCAGGCCCTGCTTGTGGGGGCTGGACAGCAGCGCCCGGTACAGCGCCAGCTGGGCATTGCCCACGCCGGGCGCCTCCTGATCGAAGAAATCGTTCTCCGCATCGTAGAATTCATCCCGGGTGTCCAGCGTGTGGCGAATCTGCGCCAGCCGCGCCGCGGTGCTGAATTCGTCATCCAGTCTGGTATGCTCCTTAAAAACATCCGCCAGCTCCCGGCCGCTTTCGGCCTTTTCTGCCCGGGCGGTGAGCTGCCGGTATGCCTCGGTCACCTGCTGCACATCCGGGCGGGTGTATTTCATCTCGCTGAATTTGGTAACTGCCATCGTTCTGTTCCTTTCCGGCCCTTTTGGCAAGGGCCCTGCCGGAGCCGCCCGACGGGCGATTTGCCCCATCGGATGGCTTTACTTTTTACTGATAACATTTTATACTTTTCCAGTGGATATTTCAAACCCTGAGAGGTGGATTGTTGCATTATGAAGGATTCTTCCCCGCTTTCCCGGCCGGCAGTGGCTGCCGCGCTGGCCCTGATCCCCTGCTTTTTGTGGGGCAGTGCCGTCCCCTGCATCAAGATCGGCTGCCAGCTGTTTCAGCTGTCGTCCGGCGATATTCCCGGCCAACTGGTGTTTGCCGGCATCCGTTTTTCCATTGCCGGGCTGATGGTCATCGTCTTTGCCAGCATCCGGGCCCGCCGGCTGGCCGCCCCCAGTAAGGCCACCCTGCCGATGGTGCTCAAGCTGGGCTGCGTACAGACCATTCTGCAATATGTGTTTTATTATGCCGGTGTTGCCAACACCAGCGGAGTGAACGCAGCCATCATCACCGCCACCAACACCTTTTTCTGCATTCTGCTGGCCACACTGGTGTTCCGCTACGAAGCCCTCACCGCCCGCAAGCTGATTGGCTGTGCCGTGGGCTTTGCCGGCGTGGCGCTCATCAACCTGAGCAGCTCCTCCGGCGGGCAGGGCAGCCTTCTGGGCGACGGCCTGGTGCTCATTGCCGCCATCGCCTATGCCTTTTCCAGCGTGCTGGTGAAGCGGTACTCCCAAAAGGAGAATACCTTTGTGCTCTGCGGCTGGCAGTTTTTGTTCGGCGGTGTGGTCATGACTCTGCTGGGCCTTATGCTGGGCGGCCGGCTGGCCGCGCCCACCCCGACTTCCGCGGCGCTGCTGGTATATATGGGCTTTATCTCGGCGGTGGCCTACTCACTGTGGTCGGTGCTGCTGGCCCACAACCCGGTGGCCCGTATCTCGGTGTTCGGATTCATGAACCCGGTGTTCGGCGTGCTGCTCAGTACCCTTTTGCTGGGCGAGGGGGAAGCAGCCTTCCGCCCGCAGGGGCTGGCTGCGCTGGTGCTGATCTGCGTGGGCATTCTGGTGGTGAACAAAACCTCCGCAAAAGACTGACTGTTTAATTTGCGGTCGGGGCTTGTTTTCCCCTCCTGCCGGGTCTATAATGGAGCGTGCAGAGTAAAAGCCTGTGCGTCAAGTGCCAGCCCGACGGGGAGTTGCGGGCCGGACGAAGAAGCACTCCGCTTCGCGGTACAGACTTTGCATCCCGCTGCTGCATAAACGAAGTGTGTGCAGGCAAATGCGGGGCGCAGTGCCCTTGCCGCGCTGTACCCTTTTTTGTATCCTCACCTCCTTTTGTGCGGCATCCGCATACAAAAGGAGGTTTTTCATGTCCAAAATCAAGCAACTCTTTCAGGATTCCGCCGCCCGGTTCCATCAGCCCCGCACACTGGCGGTGGTGGCGCTGCTCATCGCGCTGAACATCACGCTGGACGCGCTGAACATCCGGCTGCAGCTCACCCCCCAGCTGCGCATCGGCTTCGGCTTTCTGACCAGCGCCATGGCCGGTATGCTGTTCGGCCCCGCGGTGGCCATGACCGCCGGCGCCGCCAGCGATTTTCTGGGCTGGGTGGTAAACAACGGCGGCGGGGCCTATTTCCCCGGCTTCACCCTCACCGCCATTCTGGCCGGCATGATCTGGGGTCTGGCCCTTTACCGCAAGCCCCTGCGCTGGTATCGGGTGCTGGCCGCCAAGCTGAGCATCAACATTCTTTTAAACATCTTTTTGAACAGCTTCTGGCTGTATCTCTATTATGGCCAGAATTTTCAGCTGGCCACCCTTCCGCTGCGCATCGGCAAAAATCTGGTGCTGCTGCCAGTGGAGGTTCTGCTCACCCTGTTTGTGGGCCGGGTGGTGCTGCGGGTGGAACAGCAAAGCGTTTACAACCGGGGCCGGCAGTAACGCCCTGTCAATTACACAAAAAAAGAAGGAGTTCACCCCGGGCTCCTTCTTTTTTGTTTTGCTTCAAATCCAGCCGGCCAGAACCGCCAGCTGCCGGGCCAGCGCCCACAAAAACCACAGGCTTACCAGCACGCACAATGCGCCGTAAAACAGCTTCATGCTCTTTTTCGGCTCCCGGCGCAGGCGCACAGCCAGGCTGACCGCCCACAGGGCCAGTCCCACCAGAAACAGCGGGCTGAAAAACAGCAGGCCGGCAATCAGGCAGAGGTTTGCCGCAACAACGCCTTTTTCCCGCAAAAACTCCATCCGCTCACCTGCCCAGCACATACTTTTCCAATGCCAGAGCCACGCCGTCCTCGTCGTTGGTGGCGGTGACCGCCGCGGCCTTCTGCTGGATGGCAAGGGGCGCATTTCCCATGGCCACGCCAAGGCCCACCGCCTCCAGCATGGCCAGATCGTTTTCCGAGTCGCCGCAGGCCATCACCTGGCTTTTTTCCAGCCCCAGCATCCGGCCCAGCTCCAGCAGAGCAAGCCCCTTGGTGGCACCCTCGTCGCTGACCTCCAGATTGTTGGCCTCGCTGGATACAATGGCAAAGCCGCCCATTTCCCGGGCAATCTGCCGGGCCTTCTGCCGGTTCTCCTCGCTGGTGAAAAACATGGTGCATTTTTCAAAGCCTTCCTGCGAGGCAATAAAGTCCCACATGCTCTCCACCGGCTGGCGGCTCATGCGCATGTAGGGGGCCATGTTCCGGGGCGCCCATTCCTCGGCAGCGTCCAGATTTCTCTGCTCGCAGTATCCGCTGCCGCCGGTGAATACATCGAACACCCGCCACAGGCCCTGGGTCGCCTGATAAAGCTGCTGCACCCGCGCCCGGCTGATCCAGTTTTTGATCACGAATTCCCGGTCGGCCAGCCGCACCACGGTGGCTCCGTTGGCGGTGACCGCATAGTCCACGCCGGGGATCTGAAGAAACTCCGGCAGCACGCCCCGCAGCGGCCGGCCGGTGGCCGGGATCACCCGGCAGCCTGCGTCGATGGCCGCCCGGATGGCCGCATGGTTGCGGGGGCTGATCTGATTCTTGCTGTTCAGCAGGGTACCGTCGATGTCCAGCCCCACCAGTTTGATGTTGTATTTGCTCACTGCTTGCCAAGCTCCTTGTTTTTTTCAAAGCTGCGAACCACCGCGTTGATGGCCGCGGCCCGCAGGCCGCCCTCCTCCAGTGCGTGAACGCCGGCAATGGTGCTGCCGCCGGGGCTGCACACCTCGTCCTTCAGCTGACCGGGATGCTTGCCGGTCTCCAGCACCATCTGGGCCGCGCCCGCCAGCGTCTGAGCCGCATATTCCAGAGCCTTTGCCCTGGGCAGGCCGCACTCCACGCCGCCGTCCGCCAGTGCTTCGATAAACTGGTACACATAGGCAGGCCCGCAGCCGGACACCGAGCTGCCCGCATCCATCAGCTTTTCGTCGATGGAGTCGAAGCGGCCGGCGGCGTCCATCTTGATCAGGAACTCCTCCAGATCCTCCCGGTCCACTCCGGGGCCGGCGGTATACAGAATCATGCCCTGCCCGATGGCCACCGGCGTGTTGGGCATGATGCGCAGCATGGGCGCGGGACGCCCCAGCATCTGGGCCAGCCGATCCAGCTGAAGGCCGGCGGCCATGCTCACCAGCACGAACCGGTCGGTGCGCTGGGCCAGTACCGGAGCCAGCTCCATCAGAACCTGACCCATGCCGGCGGGCTTCACGCCCAGAAAGACAAATTTGGCTTCCCGGGCCACGGTGGCGTTGTCCATCGCCACGTCACAGTCCAGCTCCTCGGCCAGCGAGATGGCCTTTTCCATGCTGCGGTTGGTCAGCACCACCTGACGGGGGTTCCAGCGGCAGGCCGCCCGGGCCAGCGCGCCGCCCATGTTGCCCACGCCGATGAATCCAAAGGTATAGCTCATAGCAAAACGCCTCATTTCCATGTTTCAGTAAGGCCCGCAGACCGCGGGCAATGTTCTGCTTCCAGTATACCCGCTGGGGGTCTGTTTTGCAATTCTTATTCCGTGCGCTGGGCAGGATAGATGGTGGCGCCGCCGCTGCACACCCGGGCCGCCGCGCAGCACAGAAGGCCAAAGGGCAGAAACTCCCAGCCAAACACCTCGCCCGCGATCAGCGCCGGAGCCAGCAGCGTACGGCTGGCCGCACCGAACACCGCACAGTAGCCCGCCGCCGCGGCCACCGGCACCGGCACCCCCGCCAGCGGGGCCAGCCAGACGCCCAGAGACGCACCGATGGAAAACAGCGGCGTGACCTCGCCGCCCTGAAACCCGCCGGCCAGCGTGACCACAGTAAAGACCAGCTTGGCCAGCCAGTCGTACCAGTACACCGTTCCGCCCGCAAAAGCCGCGGTGATCAGGTTGGTGCCCAGGCCGGAATACCGGCCCCAGTGGCAGGCAAGGCTCGCCGCCGCCACCACTGCACCCACCAGTGCAGCCCGGGCCACCGGGTTGTGCATCCGCTGCCCCAGAAAAGCCTTTGCCCGGCCCAGGCCGATTGCAAACAACGCGCCGACAAGGCCAAAGCAAAGCCCCAGACAGGCCAGCCGCAGCGCCATGGGCCCATCCAGCACAGGCAGACCGGTCAGCTCCACCGTGAATTTTTCCAGCCCAAGCGCACCGCTGGTCCAGCTGGCTGCCAGTGACGCTGCCAGCACCGGCAGCAAAGCCTCCAGATCCAGCCGCCCCACCGCCGTAACCTCCACCGCAAACAGCGCCGCCGCAAAGGGCGTGCGGAACAGCCCGCCGAAGCCCGCCGCCATGCCGGCCTTGAGCAGCAGTTTCTTTGCGTTTTGCATCGGCAGCAGGCGGCCTGCCCCCCGACCCAGGGCCGCGCCCATCTGCACCGCCACTCCCTCGCGCCCGGCGCTGCCGCCGAACAGATGGGTGGCCCAGGTGGACAGGAAAATCATGGGGATCAGCCGCCGGGGGATCGTTTCCTCCTCGTCAAAGGCCGCGTCGATCACCAGCCCCATCCCCCGGCCTGCCCGGCTGCCCCAGCGCCGGTAGCACCAGGCGATGACCGCACCCGCCAGCGGCAGAAAGGGCAGCCACCGGCCGGGATGCGCATCCCGCACCGCGCCAATGGCCAGCAGCCCCCGGCCGAACACGGCGGCCAGCGCACCGGCCGCCACACCCACTGCCGCCGCCACCGCACACAATGCCAGCAGCCGCAGTGCCTGTTTTCCGATTTCTTTCATTGGTTCCTCCTTGCCGAAGCCCTTCCCCATACGCACAGAAAAGGGCTGACGGCCCCGTGATTCACAGATCACAGAAGCCATCAGCCCGAACAGGCGGTTTGGGCGGGCATATCCGGCCCGCCGGGGGAGTGCCTCATTCCCCGTATGCTTTCAAAAGGATACCGCTGCTTTGCGGTTTTGTCAAGGAGTTACTCATACCGCAGCGCATCGATGGGGTCCATCTTCGCGGCCTTGCTTGCCGGGTAGTAACCGAAGAACACGCCGATGAGCATGGAGAAGCCCACCGCCAGACCAATGGCCGTAAGGCCGGGCTTTGCCGCGTAGCCCAAAAGGCCTGCACCCGCTGCGCCCAGACCCACGCCCAGTGCCACACCCAGCGCACCGCCCACCAGGCAGATCACCACCGCCTCGGTGATGAACTGCATCCGGATGGCGAAGCCCGGCGCGCCCAGCGCCTTGCGGGTGCCGATCTCCCGGGTACGCTCGGTGATGCTCACCAGCATGATGTTCATCACGCCGATGCCGCCCACCAGCAGGCTGATGGCCGCGATGGCGCTGATGGCCAGCTTCACGGTGTTCAGCATGCCGGTCATCTCCTCCAGCATGCTTTCCATGCTGGAAGCGGTGGCGGTGTAGCTTTCGTTGCGGGTATAGAAGCTGGCAAAGAAGCTCTCCACCTGCTCCAGGAAGGCGGTGGTGTCGGTATCGGTGGAGGCCACCACGGTAAAGCTCTGGTAGCCGGTTTCGCCGCCGCTCAGCTTCTGGGCCGCTTCCAGCGGCAGATACAGCTCGGTCACCGGGTCGGAGCCGGTCATGCTCACAAAGCCGTCGTCATCGTATTCATACACGCCGGCCACATAAAAGCGGAGCAGCTGACCGTTCACGCTCAGCTCAAACTCCTGCCCCAGAACCGATGCGCCGCTGGTACCGAACACACTCTCACAGAACACGTCGCTCACCACGGCGATCTGGCGTTCCCCGTCGGAATCCTTTACGAAGCGCCCGTGCAGCAGATTCACATTGTTGGCCAGTGCATATTCCTCATTCACGCCCATGGCCGTCACCTGCACGGTGGTGTCGTCCTGCTGCACCTGCCCGCTGCCCAGGCTCTGGCTCAATGCAATGGCATAAATTTCGTCCGGGTAGGCGGTGCGGAATTCCTCGATCATGGCATTGGTGAACAGATCCTCACTGGAGGGATTCTCCATGCCGAACATGCGCACCGCACCGCCGGTGGTTTCGTCGTCCTCGGATTTTCGCTGCAGGCTCACGGTAATGTTGTTGATGCCGAAGCCCTGCAGACTGTCGGTAATGGAGCCGGTGAGGGAATCGCCCAGCGTAACAATGGCGATCACCGAGCCGATGCCGATGATGATGCCCAGCATGGTGAGCAGCGCCCGCAGCTTGTTGGCCCACAGGCTGCTGAAGGCCAGGCGGATGTTATCAAACAGCTGCACTGCGTCCCGCCCCCTTTCGCTCCCCCACAAACCGGCCGTCCCGCAGCGTAAGGATGCGCTCGCACTCGGCGGCCAGCTCCTGGCTGTGGGTGATGAGCACGATGGTCATTCCCTTTGCGTGCAGCTCGTGGAAAATATCCATCACGGTGCGGCTGGTGGCGGAATCCAGTGCGCCGGTGGGTTCGTCCGCCAGAAGCAGGGCGGGCTGGTTGACCAGCGCCCGGGCGATGGCCACCCGCTGCTTCTGCCCGCCGGAAAGCTCATTGGGCTGGTGGCGGGCCCGCTCACCCATGTTCACCATCTCCAGCAGCTCTTTTGCCCGCTGGGTGCGCTGCCGGGCGGGTACCCCGGCGTAGAGCATGGGCAGCTCCACGTTTTTCAGGGCGCTTGTGCGCCCGATCAGGTTGAAGGTCTGAAACACAAACCCGATCTTCCGGTTGCGGATCACCGAAAGCTCCCTGTCCTTTGCGCGGGTGATGTCCACCCCGTCCAGCGTATAGCTGCCCTCCGTGGGCCGGTCCAGCGCGCCGATGATGTTCATCAGCGTGGATTTGCCACTGCCGGATTCACCCACGATGGCCACGAATTCACCGGGATACACCTGCAAATCGATGCCGTGTAAAATCTCCAGTTCGTTGGTCTTGCCGATGTAGTACCGCTTCACAATGCCCTGCATGTCAATGATCGGCTGCATCTGCATCAGCCTCCCATCGCCGGGCCGCCGGCCATGCCGCCCCGGCCGCCGCCACCGCCGCCAGTGGGAGCGGTGATGACCACAGAGCCATCCATCGCGCCCCCTTCCGCGGGAGCCATGCCGCTCATTTCGCCGGGCATTGCGGAGCTCATATCCAGCTCCTCAGTGGCTTCGCTTTCATCGGCCGCGGCGCGCACCACCATGCCCTCTTCCAGCTCAGCGCCGCTGATCTGGGCGTAGTAGTCGTTCTGCTCACCCACGGTGACGACCATCTCTTCAAACACCGGCTCACCATCCGTCTCGCCGGTCTGCACATAGATCACGCTTTCGCCCGCTTCATTCTCACCGATGGCATCCAGCGGAACGCTGAACACATCCTCGGTGGTGGACAGGATGATCTCCACCTTGGCATTGGTACCGATCAGCAGGCCACTGTCCGCATCGTTGATGGTCACCTCCGCCGCAAAGCTGCTGGAGGAGGAACCGCCGCCGGTGGCGGTGGGCGAGATCTGGGTCAGGGTGCCGCTCACTTCCTTGTCGGTCACATCGCTGGTGATGCGGGCGGTCATCCCCACCTGTACGCTCTCAATATCATATTCCGGAATGGTGATGGCCACCTTCAGGGAATCGGTGTTCTGAATGGTGGCGGCCGCGCCGTCGATCATGCTGCCCACGGTGGCGTTCACCGCAGTCACCCTGCCGCTGGTCTCTGCAGTCAGGGTGCACTGCTCCAGCTGCTCCTGCAGATCGGTCAGCTCATCACTTTCGGAGGATTTGTTGTAGCTCTCCAGTGCATCATCGCAGGTTTCCTGCGCGGTCTCCTGGGTTTTCACCGCCTGATCATAAGCGGTCTGAGCCTGCTCGTATGCGGCCTGGGCCTGCTGGTAGGTGGTCTGCAGTCCGGTCAGGCCCACCGTGTTCTGGGCATCGCTCAGCGCCTTCTGCTTTTCCTGCGCCAGTGCAGAGGCCTGATCGTAGGCCGCCTGCGCGCTGCTCTGGGCGGCGTTCGCCGCATCCAGCTGGGCCTGGGCATTGTCCAGCGCGCTCTTCAGGCCGGCCAGCGTTTCCGCGTCGCCCGCGGCAGGCTGATAATCCGCCGCCAGCTGTCGGTCGCTCTCGGTTTTCCAGGCGCCATAGGCATCGTTGTAGACGGTCTGCTTTTCAGCCGTGGCGGCCATGGCATCGTTCAAAGCGCTCAGAGCGCTTTCCTGCTGGGCGGCGGCGCTGTCTGCCTCGCTCTGGAAGGAGCTCACCTTGCTGCGGGCGCTGTCGTACGCCTGCCAGGCGTCGCTCTTGGCCTCCTCCGCATCATCCAGATCCTCCTTGGCCTCCGCCGTTTTGGTCTGGGCCTCAGCCAGGCTCTCCTGTGCCTTCTGGTAGGTCTTTTCCGCCTGCGCCATGTTGTCTGCCAGAGTCTCCTTCGCCTTTTCGATGCTCTTCTCCAGGCTTTCGGTGTCCAGCGTGCAGATCACGTCGCCCGCCTCGACCATATCGCCCACCTGCACATCCACCGTTTTGACGGTGTATTTCAGGTCGGTGGTCACATTGGACACATCACTGCTCTCTACTGTGCCGCTGGCGCTGATGGAATCATCCAGTGTGCCTTTCTGCAGGGTCACCGTACGCACATAACTGCCGCTTTTTGCCGCTGTGGGCAGCGCCGGCCGCCGCAGCTTGAAGTACCACAGCCCCACCGCCGCAATCAGCAGGATCAGCACCACAATCACCAGTGCTTTTTTGTGCCTGTTCAGGCAGCCTCCCACCCGACCAACGGCCGATTTCACCTTATTCATTCGCTTCAATTCCCCCTCGTGAATCATTCAGAATTTCCCGGCGCAGGGTATGTGCCGGGGCTAAAACCGAACTTATTTTAACGGCCGTTTGTGAAAAGCCGCCGTGTAAAGGGTGAAAGATGTGTGTGTGGCAAACCTTTATGCAACCTTTACAGGCTGTAAACCTATTGTAAATTAGGGCATCCTCGCCTTCTCTTTTTCCCACCTGTTTTATATAATAAAGCTGCATTCTTTCGCATCGGCTTGCGGCCGTGTCTTTCCCCCTGTGAACGGAGGATTCCCCATGATCAAACGCTGTATCGCAACCCTGCTTACTCTGGTGCTCTGCATGGCGCCCGCCGGCGGCCTTCTTCTGCCCGCCCGGGCGGCAGAACAGCCACCCCGGGATTTTGCCAATCTGGTGCTTTTCGCCTACTTCAGCGACGAGCCCAACAAGGACTATTTCAACCAGCCCTCCGCTCAGCCGGGCAAAAGCCGGGCCCAGGCCCTGATGGAACTGTACGACGGGCAGCAGGGCCGCTCCTTCCGCCAGTACATGAACACCATCTCCGGCGGCCGGTTCCAGGTGCACAACCTTTTTCCCCAGTGGGACGGCCAGACCCTGACCGCCTGCGAGCTGCCCTTCACCCGGCAGCAGGCCCAGACCGGCAGCATCGACGCCTCGATCCTGACCGCGCTGGTGCAGCAGCTCCCCGCTCTGGATGGCCAGCTGCTGGACTATGACGGCGACGGCGCCATCGACAACCTGAGCCTTGTGCTGCTGGGCGAAGCGGAAAACACCGCCGGTTCGCCGCCCTCTCTCTACCCCCACCAGAATATACTGCCTGCCGGGCTGAGCTTCAGCGGCAAGGAGGTGGCCAGCTACAACATGCTGAACACCGACCGTCTGCTGGATTCCACATTGGCGGACGGTTCCGGCGTAATCTGCCACGAGTTCCTGCACACGCTGGGGTATCCGGATCTGTATCCCCGGGACGCTTCGGTACCGGTGGGCTCTTGGGACATCATGGCGTCCTCCTCCCGGTACCTGAGCTGGCCGCTTGCCTATCTGCGGGCACACTTTTCCGGCTGGGTCACATTGCCCGAGTTAAACGAGTCTGCCAAAAACATTTCCATCTGCGCCCCCGGCGAGGCGGGAAATCAGGCCTATGTGATCCGCTCTCAGCGCAATCCCTACGAGGTCTTTGTGGTGGAGATGCGCCGCCAGACCCAGCCCCAGAGCGATGACACGCTGGACTCCCGCATCGGGGGTACCGGGCTGATCGTCTACCGGGTGGACACCACGGTGGACGGTCTGAGCAACTATTTCGGTTCCACCGGCGTGTATGTGTTCCGCCCCCAGCCGGGCCGGAACGGCTATGTGGAGGGCAGCGAGCGGGCCACCGTGAACAACGCCTTCCTGTCCGCCGAAAGCGGGCGCACCTTCATCGGCAGTGCAGACCCGAACGCGGGTCTTGCCCAGGGCGCGCTCACCTTCTCGGACGGCACAAATTCCGGCATTGTGATCTCGGATGTATCCGCCGCCCAGGGCGGCAGCATGACCTTCTCGGTCAGCATTCCTCAGGCCAATGCTCAGGATCTGTGGCAGGACGCCCAGTTCCCGGAGCATTCCGGCGCGGCGCTGGCCCAAAGCCCCATCCGGGGCCAGCTTATGGCCGCCGGATACGACCTGCCCTACACCGGCGACCAGCTGCAGCTCTATGCTTTTGCGGACCCCGGCTGGGCTCCGGTCACGTCGGAACCGCTCACCCAGAACGGCGGCTTTGAACAGGTAACGCTCACCAGCCTGCGGGATGTTCCCACCGTGGCCTGGCGTGCCAGCGACGGTGCGCTGTATCTGGCCATGCTGAAGGACGGAGCCTGGAAATCGCTGGGCTTTTTGCCGGATGTGGACGACTACGCCATCACCGCCCGGGGCGGCACACTGCACATCGCCTATGTGGCCGGCGGCTATTCCAAAGCCGGTTACGCCACTGCCACCAGAAGCGGCATCAGCCGGCAGGGCCTGTGCGCCACCGGCCGCATGTTCGGCAGCCCGAAAATCGCAGTCAACGAACAGGGTCAGGTATATCTGGCCTTCTGGGATGTGACCAACAACGACGCACTTCTGCTCTATCAGGCAGGGCAGGAGGGCAACTTCTCCCGCCTGGCCGGGCCCGGCCAGGCCAGCACCTTTGATCTTGCCGCCGGAAAGGAGGGCCTGCTTCTGGCCTTCGGCGGCAGCTCCCCGGAGCTGAAGCAGCTGGAGGGCGACACCTGGAAAACCATTGCCCGGCTGGACCAGCCCGTGCATGAGCCCCGTCTGGCCACAGGCGACGGCTCTCTCTTCCTTCTGGCCGCACCCAATGGCGCTTCCTCCAAGAATCTGCGGGTCTACCGCCTTGCAGGAGACTCCTTTCTGCAGGTGGGTGACCCGGTGGACAAAAACGGCAATGCGGCCGACCTGACCGTTTTCGATGGCCGGCTGTTCACTGCCTACCGCACAAACGGCAAGGCCCGGATCCGTTTCAACGCCCCTGCCGACACCACGGACGCCCTGCTTTCGCTGTCTGTCACTCCGCCCAACCAGCTCTCCTATCTTCAGGGAGAGTCCGTCTCCACCCGGGGCATGCAGGTATTTGCCAACTATACTTCCGGCCCCCGGGAGCTTGCCCCGGCAGAATATGCCCTGACCGGCTTTGACTCCACCCAGCCCGGTCAGCGGCAGGCTACCGTGAGCCATCAGGGTCTGACCGCTTCTTTCCCCTATACGGTTTTCGAACGGCCGATTCCCACTGCCGTTCCCACGGCAGTACCGACTGCGCAGCCTACCGCAGAACCCACTGCGCAGCCCACCGCAGTACCCACCGCGCAGCCTACCGCAGTACCCACTGCGCAGCCTACTGTGGCCCCCACCGTACAGCCTGCCGCGAGCCCTGCGGAAAAAGCGGCCACTCCTCCGGCTGCTCAGCCGGCAGCCACATCCATACCGGCCACCCCCGCACCGGAAGCCACCGTTCCGCCCAGCAGCGCAGTGATCCGCCCCGCACGGCCCACCACCGCACCTTCGCCCACTCCCGCAGCTGCTCCAACGGAACAACCCACTGTCACGCCCAGCCCGAGCCCCGCGGCATCCGCATCCAGCGATGTGCCCGCCGGCAAAACGGCAGGCCCGTCTGCCGCCCCCTTCCTGCTGGGACTTGCCGGGCTGTGTGTATGCGGCGGTCTGGCGCTGCTGTTCTTCAAGCGCCGCTGATCCCCCATCTTTCTTCTGCGGCACACTCCGGCATTGGCAGTCGTTTTCCCACACAGAAACGACACACAATTTCACGTTTTGCAGAATGTACCCGGCCTTCACAGCCGGGTACATTTTTTGTTATAATCAAAAGAAGGGGGTCCGGCGGCTCCAGACAGATACAGCCGCCGAGACAGATGGTCCAATGGGCCGGGGGGAGCCGAGTACATTGATGATGGAGCACTTGCGGAGCTTTTTTGAGGAGATGGACGAGTTCGTCTATATTTCAGATCTGGAAACCCACCAGCTGGTGTACATGAACCGGCGGCTGCGGGAATCGCTGAACTGTGGCCCGGCGGAGGACTACACAAAAAAGCGATGCTATGAGGTGCTTCAGGGCACCGACCGGCCCTGCGCCTTCTGCAATGACAACCAGCTGAAGGCGGGGCAGTTTCTCTCCTGGATCCACAAAAACCCGGTGTTCAATAAGCGCTATCTGATCAAGGACAGCCTGCTGGAGGACAATGGCCGGAAATACCGCATCGAGATTGCGGTGGATGTGGATGCGGAGGTGCTGTGCAAAACACCTTACTACTACGCCCGCAGCGAGACCATTCTGAACGAGTGCATGCGGCAGATGTTTTCCACCACCAATCCCAACGACGCGCTGGAGTTACTGCTGGCCTATCTGGGCCGCACCTTCGAGTGCGACCGGGCCTACGTGTTCGAGATCGACGCCGACGAGCGGGTGGACAACACCTACGAGTGGTGCGCTCCGGGCGTGGAGCCCCAGAAGGATATCCTGCAGAAGGTTCCCCTTTCCAGCATCGACTGGTGGATGCAGGTTTTTTCCCGCAATGAGGTGATCCTGATCCGGAACCTGGAAGACATCCGTCTCCAGTATCCGCTGGTGTATGCGCTGCTCAAGCCCCAGAATGTGGATACACTGGCAGCGGGGCCGGTGTGCATTGAGGGCAAGGTGGTGGGCTTCCTCGGAGTAGACAACCCCAGCCGGGAGATGATGGGCATGCTGGTGCCCATCATCAACGTGCTGGGCCGGTTTGTGGCGTCGCTTCTCAGCCGGCGGGATCTGCTCCGGCGGCTGCATACCCTGAGCTACCGGGATCCGCTCACCGGGCTTTACAATCGCAACGCCATGTTTGCGCAAAGCACACGCTGCGACGGACTGAAGCAGCTGGGCGTCGTTTACTGCGACATCACCGCCCTCAAACAGACCAACGACTCGGTGGGTCACGATGCGGGCGACCGGCTGATTCGCCACTGTGCCCGCCTTTTGCAGGAAGCCCTGCACACGCCCTGCATCTATCGCTCCGGCGGAGACGAATTCGTGGCCGTGTTCCGGGATACGCCCCGGGAGATTTTTGAGGAGAATGTGCAGGCGCTGCGCCGGCGTGTTCAGCAGGATGAACACCACATCGCCATCGGCTGCGCCTGGTCTGACCGGCCGCCCTTTGACCTGGACGATCTGATCTGTCAGGCCGACCGGGTGATGTATCAGGATAAACGGGACTATTACCGGGCCAACCGATCCATTCCCGGGGTGGATCGCCGCAAAAGCGACCGCGGACCGGATGCCTCTTCGACAGAAAAAAGCAGTCTGTTCTATCATTTTCTGGCCTCCACCTATCACGATATGGAATTTCTGTTCCGCTCCATTTCCCAGCAGAATACGGTGGGCTATTTCTATTTTGGCGATATGGAGAAGGACCTGTTCTACATTTCCGATAACATGCGGGATGAGTTCGGTTTTCCCAGCAACGTGGTGCCCGGCCTGTTGAAGGAGTGGGCCAACCGCATCCCCAGCCCTCAGTATCAGGAAATGTACTGGCGTCAGCTGCAGGAGATGCTGCGGGAAAAGCGCACCGTACACGACCTGCGCTATCAGATCCGCAACGCACGGGGAAAAACCATCTGGATCCGCTGCTTCGGCCTGATGAAATGGAACGAGGACAAAACGCGGCCGCTGTTCTTCTCCGGCCGCGTCACCCATCAGGACGACGACTTCGTGGTGGATCCGGTGACCAATTTCCCCCGGGCCACCGCCACCTTCAGCCGGATGGAGGAGCTGAGCCAGAACCACCAGAAATGCCTGGCCATCGGCTTCAGCCTGAACAGCATCACCGAACTGAACAACGCCCGCGGCCGCACCTACAGCGATCATCTGGTGAGCAACATTGCCGATGAACTGATGAAAAACCTGATGGGCAAGATGTCCTTCTACCGGCTGGAAGGAATGCGCTGCATGGCGCTGGTGGAACCGGACTGCCACGAAAGCCGGCAGGAGCTGGTGCGCCAGATCCGCGAGATCGTGGAGGCCGGCTACCGCACTGCCGGGCTCTCGGTTCATCAGCCCTGCTCCTTCGCCCTGATGGAATGCCCCAGAGACTCGCTGTCTCCCTCGGATTTTGCGGAGGACATGGTTTCTCTGATCAAGGTGGCCCGCCACGATTCCCGTCAGCCCTTTGTGGAGGACTCGCTGGAAAACCGCAAAAAGATCCGGGAACTTTCCAACATTGCGCTGGCGCTGAACCGGGATGTGCTGCGGGGCATGGAAAACTTCCGCATCGTGGTGCAGCCGGTGGTCTCGGCCGAAACCGGTGCAATCGTGGGCGGCGAAACCCTGCTGCGCTGGAGTTTCCAGGGCACAGACGTTTCCCCCGCGCTGTTCATCCCCATGCTGGAAAAGGACAACCTGATCCAGCTGGCGGGCCGCTGGGTGTTCGAGCAGGTGGCCTGCACCTGCATGCGGCTGGTGGCCTGCGTGCCGGACTTCTACCTCACCTTCAACGTGAGCCTGCAGCAGCTGGCCGATGAGCAGTTCACCGCCTTCATGCGCACTACCCTGGAAAAATACCGGGTGAGCGGCCGCAGCCTGGTAGCGGAAATGACCGAAAGCTGCATGGACGAACAGCCGGAAAATCTGCTCCGCTTTGTGGACGACTGCCGGGAAATGGGCATCGAGATCGCGCTGGACGATTTCGGCAGCGGATACTCCTCGCTGCGGATGCTGCTGCGGTACCCTTCCAGCATCATCAAGCTGGACCGGTCGCTGCTGAGCGAGATGGCCGCGTCCGAGGACAAGATGAACTTTATTTCCAGCATTGTGTACGCCTGCCATCGCTTCGGCAAAAAGGTATGTATGGAAGGCGTGGAAACCGAAACACAGAATAAACTGATCCGGGAATCCGGCTGTGACATGATCCAGGGCTACTATCACTACCGGCCCATGGAACTGGAGGATGTCTACGCGCTTGCTTCCCGCGGAACGGATCGGTTCGCGAAGGGAGATGCACGATAATGCACGCAACGGTACGGGCAGAAGACGTTTTTTGCTGGCTGGATGAGTTTTGCAGCCGGTATTTCCGGCAGCGGGACGCCGAAGCCACTCTGGCCCTGCTTTCGCCCCGGTTTCTCAGCGTGGGCACCGGCGAAGGCGAGGTCGCGTTGGACAAGGCCCAGTTCCGCCATCTGCTTCTGGAGGAACTGCGGGCGCTGCCCTGGCCGATGAGCTGCGTGATCGAAAATTTTACCGCCCACCGGCGGGCCGAAACCTGCTGGGACTGCTTTTGCGATCTGCTGGTGGGGCTGGAACAGCCCGAACGCCATGTGCATGTGACCTACCGGATCCGGCTCACCGCCGGCTTCCATGTGGAGGAAGAGCGCTGGTTCATCGACACCATGCACGCCTCGGAAGCAAGCCATACCCAGGAGGACGGGGAATTCTTTCCCCTTTCCTTTGTGTTCCAGGGCACCGAGCAGATCAACCGCAAGACCCAGCGGGAGCTCACCGAAATTCTGGTGCAGCTTATGCCCGGCGGGGTTGTGGGCGGCTATGTGGAGGAGGGCTTTCCGCTGTATGTGGCCAACGACCGGATGCTCCAGATGGCAGGCTACTCCAGCTATGAGGAGTTCGACCGGGCCATTCAGGGGCTGGTGATCAACAGCATCCATCCGGACGATCGGGACTTCGTGACCATGCTGGTGCATCAGGCCCTGACCAAAGGCGATCAGTACGAGGTGCAGTACCGCATGAAACGGCGGGACGGCTCCGACATGTGGGTTCACGACATCGGCCGCAAAACCATCGCGGACAACGGACGCGAAGCCATCATCAGCGTGCTGGTGGACATCTCGGAGCAGGTGTCCGCCAAGAAGGATCTGGAAAAGGCCGCGGACAAAGACCCGCTCACCGGGCTGTTCAACCGCAAGGCAGCCCAGACCCGGATCGAAACCGCCATGCACACCAGCGGTGGTTATCTGTTCGTGATCATGGATCTGGACAACTTCAAGCAGGTGAACGATCGCTACGGCCACCAGCAGGGTGACCGGGCGCTGTATGAATTCGCCGGCCTGCTCACCCATACCTTCCGCCGCACCGACACCCTGTTCCGGCTGGGCGGCGATGAGTTCGGGGTGTTTTTCGCGGCACCCCGGGAGGTGGGTGTGCTGGAATACAAGCTGAAAAGCCTTGTGCAGAATTATCAGGCACTGGCTCAGAAGAACTGGCCCCGGGCCTGCTCCTCCCTTTCCATCGGCGGCGTTCACGGGCAGATGCCCCGGGAATTCGCCGAGCTGTACCGCATGGCGGACAAGGTGCTCTATGAAGTGAAAAAAGAGGGAAAGGGCTCCGTGCGCATCCTGCCCCTGTAAATCAACGAAAAGGCCCCCGGGCCGCAGGTGATTTCCTGCGGCCCGGGGGCCTTTTTTCTGTTTCTTTATGCCAGCTCGTGGCTCGTCAGTTCCAAAACCGCCGCGCCCTCGCTGTGCAGCGAGATGCCCTGTGCATCCGCCGGGGTATCCAGCAGCGCACTGATGGTTCGCTCGCCGTCGTTCACAAACAGCTCGGCACAATCTCCATCCAGCACAAGGCGCAGGGTCAGCGCCCCGTTCTGTGGAGCAGCCTTGATGCGGCGCTGATGGGGAATATCTCTCCGGCTGCCGCAGCAGCTGCGGTCAAACACCAGCTCATTGTACGCGCTGCTCCACTCCACACTGGTAAAATGGCGATCGTCCTGTGCGAAACGCAAGGTAAAGCGGCGGCACTCCGGGCTTGCGGCGGCATCCAGCCGGATGGTCAGATCCAGTCTGCGTCCGGCCACACCCGCATACGAGGTGCTGCCATCCAGCGTTTCCTTGCGGTGAACCGTGTTTTTCCACATGGCCTCGATCTCCCGCACCGGGCGCTGACACAGCCGGCCATCCCGGATAAACAGTTCCCGGGCCATGGTCATGCAGTTAAACCACCGGTGGTTGCGGGGCGCTTCGTTCACGGTGGCCCAGTTTTGCATCCAGGCCACCATCACCCGCCGGCCGTCCGGCGTGAGGGTGGTCTGCGGCGCGTAAAAGTCGGTGCCGTAATCGATGGGCTGCACGCTCTCGCGGGTAAACTCCGCCCGCTCTTTGTCGTAACGGCCCAGCAGTGCCACGGTGCCGAAGCCCGCGTGGAACTCGCCATCGGGGGTGCCCTCCATCTCCTGCGGGCTGACCAGCAGCAGCTGCCGGTCATCCAGCGCAAAGAAGTCCGGGCATTCCCACATTTTGCCGTATTCGTTGCGGCAGACATCCAGCGTGGTGCGGTACGTCCAGCGGCGGGCGTCCGGGCTTTCATACAGCAGGATACGGCCCTGCTCCCTGTCGTCGCGGGTGGAGACCACACAGTGGTAGACTCCGTCCTCATACCAGATCTTCGGGTCGCGGAAATCCACACAGCTGGCCCCCTCGGGCAGCAGGCTTTCACCGATGACCGGATTGGCGGCATCCTTCACAAAGTCGGTGCCGTCCCCCTCGGCCAGGCATTGCAGCTGCTTTGTGCCGCCCTTTCCGTCGTCCTGCACTCCGGTGTACAGCAGCAGCAGACGGCCGTCCGGTGTGGGGGTGGCAGTGCCGGAAAAGCAGCCCTTTGCGTCAGCGTCGGTGTCCGGCGCCATGGCGCAGGGCCGGTGTTCCCAGTGCAGCAGGTCGGTGCTTACGGCGTGGCCCCAGTGCATGGGCCCCCAAACCGTGTCGTAGGGGTAATATTGATAAAACATGTGATACGCGCCCTGATAATAGCAGAACCCGTTGGGGTCATTCATCCAGCCAACCCAGGGGGTCAGATGGAATGCCGGGCGATCCTGGGCGGGAATCGCCGATCCCTCCCGGCGTTCATAGGCGCGGGCTTCTTCCAGTTTGGTCGCAGAACACGGCATGGGGGAAGAACCTCTCTTTCCGGAAATAGTCGTTGGTTACGCAGCGTTTTCGCTCATGGTCTCAGTATAGCGATCATACGCCGCCTGGTAGGTCTCCAGCAGATCCTGCATACCGTAGCGGTTCAGGTTCTCCTTGTAGGCATTCCAGGTCTCATCGGTGATGCCGCCGTCGCGCAGCCAGGTTGCCTCCTGCTCTGCCACGAAGTTTTCAAAGTCCACCCGCCACTTGTCGATGGTGTCCAGCTCGTCCTGGGTGTAAACGCAGTCGATGGGGTAAGCGGTGGTGTCCTTCACAAAGGGCATCCAGTAATCGTACAGATCGGTCAGGCGCTCCACGGCGCGGGGCTCCATCTCAAAGGTGGTGGCGTAGTAGTCGGACAGAATCAGCTTGGGGCCGTAGGCCTCGTACTCGCCCTTCACCTCGCCGGCACTCTTGCCGAATTTGGCCTTGGCTTCCTCGTCGGTGATGCTCTTCCACAGGCCGTTCTCGTCCTGCTCGGTGAAGTAGGTGCCGATGGGGCCATACTGCAGCTGCATCACATTCTCGGGGGCATACCACTGGTCGTAGAATTTCAGCAGATTAATGGGGCTCTCGCAGGCGGAGGTGATGCTCAGGTTGCCGGAGTTGATGCCGCCGCCGTCACGCACGGTCACGTTGCTGGTTCCATCCGGGCCGGCCAGCACAGGCAGGAACACATAGTCGGAGGCATGGTCGCCCATCAGCTCCTCAATGTACCACCAGGTGGCAACGCCAACCTGACCCTGGGAGCATTTGGCCATGTACTGGGTATCGGTCTGGCTGAAGGCCTCCTGATCGATCAGGCCCTCGCTGAACCAGTTGTGGAAGTATTCCAGCGCGGCGCGATAGTTGTCGTCGTCGCTCACAAAGTTCACGGTACCGTCCGGCTGCAGCAGCAGGTCGGCGCAGATGTCGTTGGTCCAGTTGGTGAAGCCGAAGCCGGCATAGAAGATGTTCTGACCCCAGCACCACTGGTCGATGCCGAAGGACATGGGAATGGTGGAGCCCGCATCGTTGCCGTAATAGGTGGCACTCATGTCGTTCTCCTTGAAGGCCACCAGCACATCGTGCAGCTCATCCAGCGTGGTGGGAACCTCCAGGCCCAGCTGATCCAGCCACGCTTTGTTGATCATGGAATACTGGGGAATGGTGTAGATGTTGTAATCCTCTTCCTTGCCGATGCCCGCGGTACCCATCTGCTCGCCGGCAGGCAGGCCGTAGATGCAGCCATCGTCCATGGTGATGGCCGCCCGGATGTCCGGGTGCTCCTCCAGGATTTTGGTCAGGTTGGGCATGTATTCCTCGGTGATGTAGGGGGTCAGGTCGATCAGTGTGCCGTCCTGACCGTAGTTGGTCAGCTCGTAGTTGGAAAAGCCCACCGCGTTGAAGGCGTCGGGCAGATCGCCGCCGGCGATGCGGATGTTCACCTGCTCGGTCAGCGAATCGCTCATGGTGTCCCAGGTGATGCTGATGCCGGCGTTCTCGGCCATGGTGTTCAGCACCTCGTTGGAATCATATCCGCCGGACAGTGCGGAAATACCGCTGATAATGTTGAAGGAGGTCTGCTCGGTGTTGGGATTGATGGTGCCGGGCTCCACAGTGGGCGCCTTGCTGCCGCCGCAGCCCACCAGGCTGGCGGTGATGCCCAGCACTGCAATGGCAGCGCCGATGCGTTTGACAGTCGTATTCATAAGTGCGTCTCCTTTTCATTGTATTGTTTCAAAGCCACGGGCCCAATGCCAGGCCGCAGTGAGGGAATCAACCCTTCACTGCGCCGGCCAGAAAGCCCTGCTCAAAGTACTTCTGAACAAAGGGATAGATAATCAGCATGGGAGCGGCCGCCACGATAATGGAGGCGAATTTGATCATCTCGGTGAGCTTGTTCAGTTCCGCATAGCCGCCGGAGATCATGCTGGCCTGGCTGGCGGAGGTCTCGCTGGCAATCAGGATATTGCGCAGCACCAGGGGCAGCGGGGCCCGGCCCTCGCCGGTCATGTAAATCAGGGCGGTGAACCAGTCGTTCCAGTAGTCCACCATGTTGAATACCACCATCACCGCCATGATCGGGCGGGACAGCGGGATGATCACATTGATGAACAGCCGCAGCTTGGAGGCACCGTCGATCTCGGCGGCTTCCTTCAGTTCCCGGGGAATGCTGGTTTCAAAATAGTTGCGGGCGATGATCATATTGGACACCGCCACGCCACCGGGCAGGAACATGGCCCAGATGGTATTCAGAAGGCCGGTGTCCTTTACGATCAGGTAGGTGGGGATCAGGCCGCCACCGAAATACATGGTGATCACGAAGAAGATATTAAAGAACTTGCGCCCGGGCAGATCCGGGTTGGACAGCGGGTAAGCGGTGATGTAGATCATCACCACCGAGAAGATGGTGCCCGCCACGGTGTATTTGATGCTGTTCCAGTAGCCCACCAGAATGCTGTCGTCGGAAAAGACCGCGGCATAGCCGTCCAGCGTGAACTGGCTGGGCAGCAGGAAGGTCTTGCCGGCGTAAACGTCGTAGGGATCGGACACTGAGGCCACCAGAATGTAATACAGCGGGTAGGCAACCACCAGCAGAATGGCGACGCACAGCACCACCAGAACCACGTCGCTGGCACGATCGGAAAGGCCGCCCGGCTTTTTGCCCGGATGCTTGGTTTTTGCGAACATGGCGTTCTCCCTCCTTTATACAAACTGCACGTCGCTTGCCTTTTTGGCGATGCGGCTCACGATGATCAGCAAAACGATGTTCACCGCCGTGTTGAACAGTCCGATGGCGGTGGAATAGCTGTATTCCGCGTGCTGAATACCCTGTTCGTACACATACACGGCAATGATGTCGCTGGTGGCCTTGTTCAGATCGGTCTGCAGCAGGAACACCTTTTCAAAGCCGATGTTCATCAGATTGGAAGCGCTGAGGATCAGCTGCAGCACCGCCATGGGCACCAGCGCCGGCAGGTCGATGTGCAGAATCCGCTGGAACACCGAGGCACCGTCCACCTTGGCCGCCTCATACAGCGCCGGATCCACACTGGACAGGGTGGCCAGATAGATGATGGTTCCCCAGCCGGCCTCCTGCCAGATGCCGCTGGCAACGTAAATGGTGCGGAACATGGTGCTCTGGTTCAGAAAGTCGATGCTGGTGCCCAGCAGCAGGTTGATCAGACCGCCGGTGGGGCTCAGGAAGATGCGGAGCATGCCGCAGATAATCATGGTGGAGATGAAGTGGGGCGCATACAGCACCGTCTGCACCACCCGTTTGAGCTTGTGAAACTGCAGCTGGTTGAGTGCCAGAGCCAGAAGGATGGGCACCGGGAAGCTCCACAGCAGACTGTAAAGGCTGAGCAGAACGGTATTCTTGATCATCCGCCAGCAGTTGGGCGAGGTGAAGAATTCCACAAACCATTCCAGGCCCACCCATTCGCTGCCGGTGATGCCCCGGCTTGCCTTGAAATCACGGAACGCGATCTGGATGCCGTACATGGGGCCGTATTTATAAACAATGGTAACGACCACCGGAATGAGCAGCAGCAGATACAACTGCCAGTTTTCTGTGATGCGCTGCTTGAGCGGCTTGCGGTGTACGACCGCATCGCCGTAAACTGCGGCAGCCCTGGGCTCAGCGGCCTTGGGCGCGGCGCGCAACTTGTTCATAGCTGATTCCTCCTTAACGCCAATCGTCGTGAACTCCTTTTTCGTGAATCGTTTCACGCTCATCGTGAAATCAAAATACCACCCGCGAGCAGGATTGTCAATGGAATTTCCGCCGCTTTTTTGCAATTTAGCGGATTTCACAAGATAAAATCCGCTGAATTGGTTGTTTTTACTGTGAACAAATCGGTGAAGCCCGTGAAATCATTCTAATAATTTCATGAAATCTATTTACATCCCCTTGCAACAGGAGTATAATAATGGTAACAAGAAATACGAGGTGAACCATTTATGAAAGGAGCAAACCAAACCGCCACCATGAGCGATGTGGCCCGGGAAGCGGGCGTGGCGCTGGGCACTGTGTCCAAAGTCATCAATGGTCTTCCGGTGGGCGAAAGCTATCGCCTGAAGGTGGAGGCCGCGGTGAAAAAGCTCAACTATCAGGTGAACCCCAGCGCAAAGGCACTCAAAAGCAATCGCACCAGTACCATCGCACTGATCATTCCCAACACCATCACGCCGTTTTTCGCCCTGCTGACCCATCATGTAAATGTGGCGCTGGAAAAGCGCGGCTATAAAATGATGCTCTGCTTCACCGAATACGATCGGGACCGGGAACAGGAATTTGTGAGCATGGTGGTGCACAACCGGGTGGACGGCATCATCGCCCTGACCTACAACCCCACCCTGAAAATCCCCGAGGGGATCCCCTTTGTGACCATCGACCGCTTTTTCAGTGTTTCGGTGCCCTGCGTGGCCTCCGATAACTTCGGCGGCGGTCAGCTGGCCGCCCAAAAGCTGGCCGAACTGGGCTGCCGCCGGGTGGCCTGCCTGCGCACCGGCTCTTCCCTGACCAACGAGCCCAGCAAGCGCAAGGACGGCTTCGTCAGCGGCTGCATGGAGGCCGGTATCCCCTTCGAGATGTGCAATCTGCCGGACGGCTCGCCCCTTTCCGCCTTTGAGGTATTCCTGCGCCACAACCTGCTGGAAACCGACACCCCGCTGGACGGGCTGTTCTGCGGCACCGATCTGATGGCCTGGCAGGCCGCACGCATGGTCCGCTCGCTGGGTCTTCGGGTGCCCGAGGACGTGCAGATCATCGGCTTCGACGGCGTGCGCATGTTCGGCGACAAGGACTATATCTGTTCCACCATCGTGCAACCGGTTCCGGATCTGGCGGAAACCGCAGTGAGCATGGTGCTTTCCACCGACTTTACCGGGCTTCCGCCCCTGGTCTGCCTGCCGGTGCGCTATCAGCCCGGCGGCACCACCCGGGACTCGATACCCGAAACCTGAGCAAAGGAGGGGCACATGAATCTGTTTCGTCCGTTTCAGATGGGTGAACCCCAGCGGGATGAACGGGGTCGCCTGGTGGGCATCGACCGGTATCAGGACGTATTGGGCCGCTGCTGGAAGCGGTTCGCCCTCACCGGTTTCGCCACCATTCTGGGCTGCCTGCCCCTGACCGCCGGGATAGCCTGGGCCATCCTCAGCAGCAGTGTGCTGGTGCTGGTTCCCGCCGCGCTGGTGGGCGGCGCCATCGCCGGGCCCTTCCTGGCCTGCCTGTACGACACCGTACTCCGCGCTTTGCGGGATGCACCCGGCTCCTGGGCCAAAAATTACCGGCGCAGTTTTGCCCAGAACGCCCGGGCATCGCTGCTTCCGGGGGCCTTGACCGGCCTGTTTCTGGGCAGCTCCGCCTTCACTGGCATGCTTTTCTTCGGCTGGGGGCTCGCTGCTCCCTCGACAGGCACCGTCGCTCTGTTCCTGTTCAGCTGGCTGGTATTTCTGGTGCTGTCCACCCTGTACTGGCCCCAGCTGGTGCTGTTCGATCAGCGGGCTTCGGTGCGGTTGCGCAATGCGCTGCTGTTCACCATCCGGCACTTCTGGCTCACACTGGGCGTGGCCCTGCTGCAGCTGGTCTGGTGGCTGCTGATGGTGCTGTTCGCCCCCTGGACACTTTTGCTGCTGCCCTTTGTGGGCGTCTGGTTTGATCTGTTTGCCGCTCTGTTCCTGCTGTACCGGCCGCTGGACGAGGCATTCTCCATTGAGGATTCCATCGCCCGGGCGTTTCCGGAGCAGGCGCCGCGGTATGAGGAATAAGGGAGGTTTCTATGAAAGATGTTGTTGCTTTGGGGGAACTGCTGATTGACTTTGCCCCCGTCTCCACCGACGATGCCGGTTATCCCACCCTGAAGGCACAGCCCGGCGGTGCGCCGGGCAATTTCCTGGCGGCGCTGCAGCAGTATGGCTGCTCCACTGCCCTGATCGGCAAGGTGGGCGACGATGCCTTCGGCCGGCTGCTCATCGGCACACTGGATTCTCTGGGCATCGGCACCCGGGGCATCATCGCGGACGCCTGTGCCTTCACCACCATGGCCTTCGTGACGCTGGACGGCACCGGCAACCGGTCCTTCAGCTTTGCCCGCAAGCCCGGCGCGGATACCTGCCTGCGCACCGACGAGATTAACCGATCTCTGATCGAGGAATGCCGGGTGTTCCATTTCGGTACCCTGAGCCTCACCGACGAACCCGCCCGCTCTGCCACCCAGGCCGCTGTGGCCTTTGCGAAAGAGCAGGGCAAACTGGTCAGCTTCGACCCCAACCTGCGCAAACCCCTGTGGCCCAGTGAGGATGCAGCCAAAGAGCAGATCGAATGGGGCCTGCACCAGGCGGACATCGTGAAAATCAGCGACGAGGAAATTGAGTTTCTGTGGGGCCTGAGCCCCGAGGAGGGTGCTCAGAAACTTCTGCGGGAATACGGCGTCAAGCTGGTTTACGCCACCCTGGGCCCCAAGGGCTGCCATTTCGCCAACCGGCAGGGCTGCGGTCAGGTGGATTCCCCCAAGGGCCTGCATGTGGTGGATACCACCGGCGCCGGCGACATCTTCGGCGGCAGCGCCATGAGCCAGTTTTTGCGGCTGAACAAGGCCCCCGAAGAGCTGACCGTGGAGGAAATGCGCGCCGTGACCCGCTTTGCCTGCTGTGCAGCCTCTCTCTCCACCCAGACCCACGGCGGCATCACCAGCGTGGTGCCGGAGGAGCAGGTGTGTGCAATCCTGTAACGTTTTTCCTTTTTCCCTGTATACTGAAAAACCCGGCCCCGCATCATCGGTATAAGATGATGCGGGGCCGGGTTTCACTTTTTCGTATTTTGGTCAGAGCGCTCTTACACTCTCTGATAAAGATTCACGCCATACGTGTCCTTGCCATAGTACACAACGCCGGGAATGGCGCCCCGGTCAACCATCTCGCGGAACCATCGCCCCCACAGCGCCTGCGGGCAGGAGATGCAGTCCCGCAGATAAAACACGTTTCCGGCCTTGAAACCGCGAATGGTCGTCTGAATCTGTGCAAGGCGACTGAGCCATATCTTACTCATTGCATCTTTCCCCTTTTCTGATTCTCCAGAATTTCACACAACATCTCGTAAATTCGATCCAGTTTTTCCCCGTTATCCAGGCAGGCAAACTCCATTTCCTCAGCCGTTTTCGTCCCGGAATCTGTTTGAGCAGGAGTTTCATCCCTCCGACTGGACTGCATTTTGAACAACCGCTTGTTTGTAACAAATGCACTCAGGTTCCCGGGGGTCGTTTCCGCCGCCAGATACTGACTGAACAGTCGGAGCGCTTTGGACGCCGTAGCCTCCTGAAGCTCGTTTTTGCTGTTCAGTACCACCTCCAGCGTCCGGCTGTCCTTCAGGCGGTACGAAACAATTTCCTTTGGATTCAACGCCATTCTGGAATGAGCGTTGTAGTAGTCCACAGCTCGCCCGATTACTTCCATGTGCTGATCCATGGCAGGGGCATCGCCTTTCATGAATTGAATCAGAATCGAATAATGAAACATTTTATTCCCTCCATCCGCTTTCCATTTTGTTCCCTGCTGCCTCCCATAATATCACCTTGAATTCATCTTGTCAATGGCGTGACGATTGCGTAAATAGTTATCATTTTGCCTGTATCAACGCAAAAAGAGCCCTTTCCAATGTTGGAAAAGGCTCTTTTGCAGGTTTATTCAATCTGTTTGTCCGTTCTTATTTTCACCCTGTTCTTCGCAGGACCAGATGCGCACCATCAGCTCCTCGCTTTTCGGGATCGGTTCCACCAGCCCCTGCAGCTTTCCCGCAAAGAGCGGGGCAAGCGTCGGACTGTCGGTGATCACCGTGGGCGTGGTATGAATCGGCCCCGGTCCCGGTGCCATCAACAGGGCGGAATTTTCCACAAAAATTCTGCAGGGTGCTCCGGTACCGTCAACTCCCTCCAGCATATAGCGTGCGGAAAGCGTCAGCCTTCCGCTGGATTCCGTCTGTGTATCCACTCCGCCGGGCAGAACCCGCCCTTTGAAAAAGCGGGAATCCGCATCGCCGTCGAACAGGATCATCCGGGCGGTTGAATTTCCGTTACACACCTCCTGCATCTGAAGGATGCGAATCCGGATCTTCAGCAATTCAGTCAATGCGCTCCTCCCCTTCCATCTTTTCCGGCGAATGCATCTGCTTGCGATACTCATTGGGCGTCAAGCCCGTCTGCTTTTTGAACATGGTTGAAAAATAGGTAAAATTGTCAAACCCCACCGCCAGTGCAGCGTCACTGATCCGGATCCCGGGCCTTTTCAAAAGTTCCCGGGCCTTCTGCAGTCGGTACTCTGTCAGGTAATCTTTAATACTCGTTCCCGTCTCTTTTTTATACATCTTTCCCAGATGCTCCGGAGACAGATACATGGCCGCCGCAATGCTGTTCCGGTCGATGGGCTCGGAAAAATGTGCCCTGATATACCGCTGCACCTTTTGCGACAGAGTCTGCTGCTGTTCCAGCTCCTGCTTTTTGCCGAAGGCCGTGGTGAGCAGGAAGCTGGCCCAGCGTACGAAATCCAGCATGGATTGGGACGCTTTCTGCTCCAGATCTGCCAGCGAACCACCCTGCTGCAGAATGGAAATCTGAATATCATCCAGCGCCAGATAGGCATGCACCGCCTGCGTCAGCTCCGTCTGCATCTGATGCAGCGAGGTCTCGGTCAGAGTTCCGGTGTGCAGGCGCTCCTCCATACGAGCCTTCAGATACTCCAGAATCTGCTTTTTGTCCTGCTCGGCCAGCATGGTTTTGAGGCGTTTCAGATCCAGATGCACCTGCATCGTGGATGCCTGTTCGGCCTTCGTAGCAGCGTGAAACCAGCTGCCATATTTGGCCACATTGTTTCCGATCTGATCAAACGCTTCCCGCCAGGCCCGGCAGAACTGATCCGGCGTACACGGCTGGCTGATGCAGCAGGTCATCACGCCCTGCATCACCCGTTGATAGCTCAGAATCAGCCTTTGGCACTGCTCTTCGATTCGCCTGGCTTCCTGTTCGGGGCAGATGGTGATCAGCACCAGACAGTCCCGTTGCATCCGGCTGAATACATAGTCCGGCTCCAGCTGGCCGGACAGGATCTCTGCATGAATGTTTTCCAGCGCAAACAGCAGCAGCTCCCGGCCAAACCGTTCCAGATCCCGATCGAGATCCGTGATGCGGCTGACCACCAGCTGATACTTTCGTGAGACAGCATCCTCAATAAAATGCTCCTGCATGGCCTTCTGCATACGGCCCGGATTCCCCTCATAATGGCCTTCCAACAGATCATTCCAGAACACGGCCTGCATTTTCCGGCGGTTTTCCCGGCGCAACTGATCCTGCTCGCTTTTGCGCAGAACGATCCGTCGCAGCGCAACTTCCATTACCTCCACTGAAAACGGCTTGAGCAGATATTCTGTGGCCCGGTCATGCAGTGCCTTGGATGCATAGGAAAAATTCTCGTGGCAGGTCAGCAGAATAAACTCGTTCTCCCCGCCGGACTGCCGATACCAGTGAAGCAGATCCAAACCACTGCCTTTGGGCATTTCGATGTCACTGATGATCAGATCCACCGTGCGGGTTGTAATAATCTGTTTTGCCTGGTCGATGTTGTATGCCCGAAGTACCGTTCCGATCCCCAGCTCTGCCCAGTGTACCGCGGAAGCAATGGCATCTACGGTGGGCTGATCATCATCCACAATCAGCACACACAGCGTTGTACCGCCTTTTTCCGGTTTATTCCACTGCATCGGTTGCCACCTCATCCTTTATTATTGCCACCTGCGGGATCCAGAAACGGCTATGGGCACCGTGCGGCTCCAGATTTTCCAGCTCCATAAGATCTGTTCGGCCATACATCAGCTCCAGCATCTTGGCAAGACTTTGCAGGCCAACGTGCTTGCCCTCCCGAAGAAGATCGCTGTTTTCCTGCTTCCGGATCCGTTCCAGAAACTCTTCTGGATAGCCCGGGCCATCATCTTCAATCTCGATGCACAGCATTGTTTCCTGCCCGCCGTGCTGCTCCAGCCGTGCGCTGATCAGCACCGTACAGATGTCACCACCCACCGTCACCGCATATTTATAAACATTCTCCACCACAGTATGGATCAGCATGTGGGGGATGGGCCACTGTTGTGTCTGCGGCTGCGCCTGAATACAGTAGAACACCGTACCGGGATATTTCAGCTCCTGCATTTCGAAATAGGCCTCAATGTTCTGCAGCTCCTCACTCAGTGGCACCGTGCGCATACCGGATTTGAACATGTATCGGATATTCTTGGATAATACATCAATATACTGGCGAATCTCCAAATTCTTCCCCTGCATACTCAAACTGGAAATAGTGGTGATAGCATTCAGAAAGAAATGCGGTTTGAGCTGCAGCCGGATGGCCCGCAGTTCAGCATTGCGCACCTCAATCTGCCGCTCGTAGCTGCGAAAACGCAGGCCGATGTTTTCCTGCATCAGCGTATTGAAGGCATCCTGCAGGATGGAGAATTCTCTGTTTTTGCAGGGAATATGCAGACTCAGATCCTGCTCCTGCGGGTCAATCTGCTGCAGCACGCATACCATCTGTCCCATGGGGGAAAGAATTTGCAGATAGATATACCGCACCAGAATCAGCGCAAAGGTAATGGTGACCAAAAGGATCAGAATCAATCCGATCATATTGCCCTGAAGCGCATCCCACACAAAATCGGTCTTGGTGCAGCAATACAGCCGGATGGCGCCGTCTGCCAGAGGGATTCCGTCCTGCAGGTAGGCTCCCACGGGTTCTTCCTTTATGGTACAGCCCAGCTTAAGCGGCAGCTCCTCCCCCTGCATGGCCCACAGATACCCGCTCGGATCGGTCAGAAGCCAGGTCAGATCCTCATACTCCGCGTTCACATCGGTTTTCCAGAATTCCTGCACCGAGATAAACGCCGCAATTACCTGATGATTCCAGCAATAGGCCCGGTACAGATAAATGGTATCGCCAATCCGGGCGAATCTCCAGCGATTTGCCTGCTGGTTCGGCTCCAGCAGACGGAGCGCAAACTCCTGAAGACGTTCCTTCTGCTGCACCCCCAGCGTGGAATTCTGGGTCATCAATGCACTGTAATACCGGTTTTCCGCCACCAACAGAATTTCCACCGTGTCATCATTGGTGGTGGCAGCCCGCATGGATTCAAACAGCTCCACCCTGGCGTAATAGCGTTCGCTTTCCTTGTCACTGGTGATCAGATCCAACTCGGTACTCTGGTTCAGCGTAATGTTTTCCAGAATGCCGTCCGCCCGCTGGATCCTGTTTTCCAGATTCTGCCCGTACACGGTCAGAAGATTGGACAGCATCTTCTCCTTTTCCACCCGTGCATTGTGGATGGTATATGCAATAACCAGCAGCAACACCACAATCAGCAGCAGGATCTGCGCGGTAAGCATGATCGCCAGCTGTCGGATCAATGAACCTTTTTTCATTTCCCGTCTCCGCATTCCAGTTGATATTCTATCATTCTACCGAAATCTCCTGAATTCAGCAAGAGGAGCCGGCCTCCAGCCGCGCAATATGCTGACAGAGCTCCTCTGCCATCTTCCTATGGGTTGCAGCGCTCGGATGCCCGCAGGCACCAAACCCGTCCGCCGGGCTCATTCGGAGATATTTCAGGCAGGACACATTGAAATCGCCTGTCTCTTCGCAATGCTTCTTCACGGCACGGCAGATGGAATCAAAGAAATAATGATCCATGCTGCCCAACGCACAGATAATGTGGGTGCGAGGGCCGTTGCAGGCCCGTACCATTCCGAGAAAGCGCAGATAGTCCTGCTCAAAGCTCTCGCTTGTGGGGGACGGCACCCCCTCAAAAGCGGCGGCAGTGGAATCGTTGGTGCCCAGATTGATCACCACATAGTCCGCCGGAGCTGCGGCAAAGTCCCACAGCTGCGGCTGCAGGCCCTCGGCCGTCTGGCCGGGATAGTCGGTATAGCGGTACAGATCCTCCATGGCGTAGTCCATGGGCAGGCTTCCCCGACGTGCCAGACAGATGCCGGAGATGCTGATCATCCGCCAATCCATGCCCAGTTTGCGGGCGGCCAGCGGACCGTGTGCCTGCCAGGCATCCTCATCCGCATCATAGAAAAAGCGATCCCGCATATCCGTCAGGTTGCCGAATCCACAGGTGATGGAATCACCCACCAGCTCAATCCGTTTTTTCGGCGGCTCCTCCGGCAGCTGTTCCAGCTCACCCTCCAGCCAGATGCCCCGCAGCGCCAGTCGGGTTTTTGCATTTTCGGTGAGTTTGACGACGTGCAGCGTTTGCGCATCGGTCTGCTGCGCCGCAAACAGCAGCTGGCTGTGCTGGGTTTCAGTAATTTGAAACCGGCGATCCGGGGTTTCTTCGCCGGCGCGGAATACTGCCGCCCAAGGCCAGTTCTGCCGCTTGCGCACGCCCGGCTGATCGGGAATTCCATCCCATTCATCTCCGCATGCGGCGCAAAAATCCGCCACCACCAGGGTGGCCCGCACCCGCAGCGAAACGCCGCAGCAGCTCCAGTTGAAATGCAGCATTTCCGGCTGCTCCCAGCATCGCCCGTGGGTTTTCACCCAGGCGCGCAGCTCCGACCAGGGAATATAACGCATCGCTTACATCCTTTCCGCGTTCAGCATATAGTTGTAAAGATCCTTGGTGGGCAGATACTTCACCGGCAGCGCATGCTCCACCAGTTCGCTCACCCAGTCCGCCGCGAAGCGCATGCCCAGTTCTTCCATATTAAAGTGACCGATATTCATCACCGCCTTGGTCTTGCCCAGCGCCACGGCATCCCGCACATAGGAGAGGGCGGTCCATTCGATGATCTCGCCGGGAATAACGGCATCCACACCCAGGTCCATGGCGTGGATAATCTTTTGACCGTATTCCTCCTTATCGTCGTCGCCAAAACCGGGAAACAGATGCCCAACAATGGCTACAGTCTCTACCACCGCGTCTTTCTTGCCTACAAAGCGGATGCCGTTCAGATCCAGTTTCTTCATCAAATGGGCGGCCAGATCCCCCACCGTGGTTTTTGGCAGGCAGAAAGCGTAGCCCATGGGTACCGGCTGCTGCTCTGGCGCGAGGCGGTAGTCCTCCCACCCCAGATAACGGATTACCCCGGTAAAGATAGAATCCGGCTGATGGGCGTGCATCCGGTCGTGATCCCGCCAGACGGTGATCCCGCACTCTTTCAGCAGGGCTGCTTTTTCCTCCTGAACCGCGCTGAAGAAAGGCTGGCTGCCCTCTGCTGCATCCAGCGAGGTAAAAAAAGTAGGTTCATGAACGACCAGAAGATTGCATCCGGCTGTTGCAGCTCGACGAATTACATCTACCGTGGGCACCAGCGCAACGGCAATGCCGGTGCACTCCGCCTGAGGATCTCCGCATTTGAAGCCATCGCAGCCGTTATAATCCGCCGGGAAAGACGGATGGTAAGCGATGATCCGATCAATAACATCAATAATTTTCACAGAAAAGCCTCCTTATACGCATGTTTCAGGGGTTCAGTCCGTGCATGGCAAGCCATTCAGCGCAAAGCTCACCCCAGTGGGTAATATGTGGAACCTGCTGCTCCAGATCGTTTTGTCCGTCTGCCATGGCCAGACCATGCACGCCCCCCTCGAAGATGTGCAGCTCATAGGGAACGCCGGCATCCTGCAATGCCTTTGCCAGACAAAGCCCGTGGCGTCCGTCATCGCTGAGGGTCTGCCAGATGAAAAAGGGCGGGCTGGCGGGCGACACATGCTTTTCCGTCGCCAGATAGAACCGCTCCTCTCCTTCCCCAAACAGCGGATCCGGCGCAGCACCAAAAGGCGCTGGAAAGGATACTCCGCTCATGGCTCCGTATCCCACCACGCAGGCGTCCGGCCGGCAGCTGAACCGCTCCACCGGATCCTCCGCTTCAAGGCAACCGTTGTCAAAATGAGTGGCGCAGTTACCACTGAGCATCCCACCTGCGGAAAAACCCATGGTCACCACCGCATCCCCAATACCAAACCGATCCTTTTCCGCACGTAACAGCCGCACCGCCCGCTGGATGTCTGCCAGAGCCGCCATGCGGGAATAAGGGCGCAGCCGGTAGGACAGAATCGCGGTGTTATACCCCATCCGGTGAAAAAACCAGGCCACATTCGGTCCTTCGCAACCGGTTCGCCACAGAAAACCTCCGCCATGGGAAATCAGCAAAGTGGGGCGGCCAGGCACCGCTGCCGGAGATGGAACAAACACCAGATATGGTTCCCCCTGCAGCGGATCCCGTTCGTCCCAGCCGGGTGTTTGTTCCCAGAGCGGCGTTTTTCGAAACGGCTCCATGGCCCGATTCCACTGCTCCAGATTTCCCGCCACATCCAACGAACCGTCCGCAAGCCGGTGCCGGGCAATAGGGCGGATAAACCAGCCCTCCTGCACTGCCTGCTTCAGCAGACGAGCATTGCTTGCAAACTCACTCATGCCTTTTCCTCCAGCAGCCACCGGATTGCGGGCTCAATGTGCTCCCGCCAGAAAACAAAGTCATGGGTACCGGGGCCTTCCCGATAAACCAGCGGCACCTTGCGCTCTTCCAGAAAACGGCGGAAGATCTGGTTTTCTTCATAGAGAAAATCCTCAGTGCCAATGGCCTGATACAGCCCGGGCAACGAACGGCCTGCACGCAGCAGTTTCTCCACCAGAACCTCCGGATTGGCCGGGCTCTGTTCCACTGTGTCCAGATCACCGAACACCAGTTTATAATATTCGTAATTGGCCATCGCATCCTCTTCTCCGGGGTGCAGCTTCTTCAGGTTGTGAATGATCAGCGCGCCGGAGAGGGTGAACGCCTTGGCAAAGGTTTCCGGCCAGGCCAGCGCTGTGTGCACCGCGCCGAACCCGCCCATGGACAGACCTCCAATGAAGGTGTCCTCTTTCCGGTCGGAAAGGCCCAGCACCGACCGGGTATAGTCCACCAGTTCCTGCCCCACATAGGTTCCGTATTTGCGGCCGGTCTGCACACCGTCCAGATAGAAGCCGTTTTCCCCCGCCGGGAAAATAATGTTCAGGTTATACTTCACAGCCAATTCCGCCATGGGCGCATTCAGCATCCAGTCACTGCTGGTGCCGGAATAGCCGTGCAGCAGATACAGGGTCTTTGCCGGCCGATCCCAATGGGGTGCGCGGCGCATCTGCGGCGGCACATCGTTGGGCAGGATCGCTCGAAAGGTCACTGCCCGGCAAAGGGAAGCAGAGTAAAACTCCATTGTTAAAACTGCCATGATCTCTTTCCTTTCTTTTTAAAAGAGCCGGGCCCGCAGGGCCCGGCTGGTAGTTGGCTTAACCTTTCACGGCGCCCACAACAACACCGCGAACCAGATGCTTTTGTACAAAGGGATACACCAGAAGAATGGGAAGGATACCGATAACCGCCATGGCCATACGGATCGCCGTGCCCGGCAGATCCACAGCTCCGGTTCCCAGAAGCGATGCGGTGGAATTCGCACGCAGCGCCTGAATGTTGTTCATGATGTTCATCAGCAGCATCTGAATGCTGTACAGCTTCTCATTGCTGATGTAGTACAAACCGTTGGTCCAGTCGTTCCAATAACACAGACCGGTGAACAGGCTGATGGTGGCAATTGCCGGCACGGCCAGCGGCAGCATGATCCGCCGGAAAATGGTCATCTCACTGGCACCGTCAATCTGCGCGGCCTCCAGCAATGCATCGGGCACATTGTTGGAGTAATAGTTTTTCACCAGAATCACATTGAAGGCGTTCACCAGATAGTTGGGAATCAACAGTGCAAAAATGGTATTTTTAATGTGGAAGATCTGGGTCCACATGATGTAGGCGGGAACGATACCACCGTTGAACAGCATGGTGAAAAATACAAAGAATGAAAGCACGTTCCGGTATTTGAACGATTTGCGAGACATGGGGTATGCCAACATGGTGGTGATTAGAACACTGCATAGCGTACCCACCACGGTGACAAAGATTGATACGCCGTATGAGCGCAGAATCACTGCCCCCTGCTTCACCATATAATAGTAGGCATCCAGGCTCCATTCCTGCGGCCAGAACGAATAACCGTTTTGAATCAGCGCATCCTCCGCAGTGAAGGACGAAATAACGATCAGCACAATAGGCAGCAGAGTGATGACCACCAGACAGCCCAGAAAAATCGACGCAAACCGGTCAAAGGCTTTGCTTTGAAGCATATCGTGTCCTCCTTAGAAAAGTGCATTGTCGGCGTCGACCTTGCGCACGATTTTGTTCGCAATGAGCACCAGAATAAAGCCTACGATGGACTGATACAGACCGGCTGCAGCAGACATGCCCACGTCGTTCAATTCCATCAGGCCACGGTATACATAGGTATCAATGGTTTGCGTGGTGGCAAACAGAGCGCCGGAATTCTGCGGAACCTGATAGAACAGGCCGAAATCAGAATAGAAAATACGGCCGATGGACATCAGCGTCAGCATGATTACCGTGGGCTTGAGCAGCGGCAGAGTAATCGCCCGGATCTGACGCAGTTTGCCCGCGCCATCCATGGCTGCAGCCTCATACAGACTCTTGTCAATGCCGGAAATGCTGGCCATAAAAATAATGGACTGATAACCGATGTTTTTCCACAGATTCACGATAATCAGAATTGCTGGCCATGCACCCGGTTCGGAATACCAGGAAACCGGATCCAGCCCCAGCCAGGCCAGGAAGGAATTATTAATAAAACCCGTATCGGCATTCAGGAAAGCGTAGGCAATGAAGCCGATTACCACCCAGGACAGCAGATTCGGCAGCAGCATGGCCGCCTGATAGAACTTGACCCGCTTACGCTCGCCCAGTTCACACATCAGAATCGCAACAAAAATAGCCACTGCGGTGCCAATAATAATAAACGCCAGATTATACAGGATCGTATTGCGGGTCATGATAAAGGCATCTTTGGTTTTGAACAGGAACTCAAAATTCTGGAACCCGCACCAGTCGCTGCCGAAGGGGCCCTTGATCAGGCTGTAATCCTTAAAGGCCAGAAAGATGCCCAGCATGGGTGCATAGTTGTTAATGAGTAAGTAGATAATACCCGGCAGCGCAATCAGTAAAAGAGGTGTGTTGCTGGCCCGGGATGATTTTGCCGCTTTGGGATGAAGCAGTTTCTTCACTTGCGATTCCTCCATCAAAAGAAAGATTGAAAATGCGCCGAATGGTTCCGGCGATCCAGCGGGAAACCATTCGGCGCATTTGGGGTTCGCCACAAATCAGTATTATTGCTGAGCCAGCCAGGCATCCAGCTGCTCCTGCTTGGCATCCAGAATATCCTGATAACCCGCATCCATCAGAGCCTGTTCGAACTTTTCCAGTTCGGTGTCCGGATCCAGACTGCCGCAGAGCAAACCGGGCAGGTACTGGCTGATCACGTTCTTCACCGCAGTGTACTGGGTCTTGAGGCTACTGGAGTCAAAGGTGAAGCCCATGGCCACGGAGGTCTCGGCCTCCTTGTTCTGGGCCTCCTCCCAGGCCAGAGATTCCGGATTGGTGCCCTCGGTGGGATACATCTTGAAGAAATTACCCAAAGTACCGCAGCTCAGCTGTGCGGTGTAGGGAACTGTAGTGGAGTCCTCGCCTTCCGGGTAGGAAACGGTGCCGTCCTCATTCAGCACATAGTCGCGGCCTTCGATGCCGTAGATCAGCAGGTTGATAATGTCCTCATCGGTATAGGTTAGATCCAGGAAAGCCAACGCAGCTTCGGGCACGTCGGTGGTGGAGGCAATCATCCAGGACACCGCGTTGATATCACCGGTGGACAGGAAAGCATCATCCAGAATCTTGGCTGCAATGTCATAGTTGCCGCACTGCGCCTGCAGGGACGCGGCGGTGTCCTCTTCCGGGTAGGAGTAAGCTGCAATGTAGCCGAAGTAGTTACCGGAAGCCATGGCCTCTGCGGCGGTGGTGGTAGTGGTGGCCGCATCCTTCATGACCAGATCGTTTTCATGCCAGGTGCGGGCAAGCTGTGCTCTCTCCTTGAACACATCCGAAGTGTAAAGATCGGTGACGGTGATATTGTTGTCCAACAGAACGCCTACGGGGTTATAGTAGTCGTCAGAAAGCCAGTCCACATCACCCATGCACATGTGCAGACCAATGGTACCGCTCTGAACCGGAGCAAGCGGAGTCATGTTGGGATATGCGCTCTTGACCTGTTCCAGCAGCGGGGTGATGTCATTCACGCTCTGGATGCTGTCGATATCCAGGCCCAACTCCTGCGCAATGTCCTCCCGGTAGATCAGCATGGGAGTCAAAGCATAGGGCTTGTAGGTGGGAATGCCGTACAGCGCGCCATTCACCCGGCAGGCATCCAGGAAATTGTCGCCAACCACTTCCTTGGCGCCGGCGCCGTACTCATCAATCAGCTCAGAAATGTCGTAGCACATGTCGCTGGCCACACAACTGTTGAAGTTACCCAGAGACTGGTACACATCAATTTTTTCTCCGCCTTGCAGCGACAGGCTCACCTTACTGGTGTAATCCGCTACCGAGATGGGCATCAGTGTAACTTCAACGCCGATTTTCTCCCGAGTGATCTCATTGATCGCCTCCTGTACGGGAGCCAGATCCTCTGTGGCAGGGATATTATTGAAGGTTGCATACGCATACACAACCTGATCGTATTCCCCTTCGCCGTTTCCGGTGCCGGACGTTTCCCCGCCGCCACCGCAGGCGGTAAGCCCCAGTGCAATTGCCGCGGCTGCCAGCGCCGCAAGTATCCGTTTCATGTTTTTCATGGTGGACGCCTCCTTGTGTTGTTGCTTCCTTTGCTGTTTCCAGTATAGCAATTTCCCACAACGAATTCTTTCATTTTGGAGAGGTTTTCTTGCAAAAACAGGAGCATTCCCGCTGGCTTATACCTGCGAAAAAAAGAAAGATGTCAAGCGATTGACATCTTTCTTTTTCGGTGCTACGCTAAGGGTGATTTTTGACCGGAAACAGCTTTTCAAACCAGAAAAGGAGGCTACAATGAGTATTCGGCTAATCACTCGGGCGGACGATTTCGGTTCCTGCCACGCGGCAGATCAGGCAATTCTTGCGGCATTAGAGGCCGGCGTTCTGATTCGAAATGTTTCCTGTATGGCGGTAGGTTGCACCATTCAGGAAAGCGCAGAAGCTCTCTCCATCTTTGCTAATCAGGTGGATATCGGGCTGCACTTTGTGTTAAATTCCGAGTGGGATCCCGTAAAGTGGACTCCCTGCTCCCCCCGTGCCCAGATCCGTTCTCTGCTGAACACGCAAGGTGAGTTTTTTCAAACCCGGGAGGAGCTTCTGGCCGCCGCCCCAGAGTGGTCGGTCATCGAAACCGAGCTGAACGCACAGCTGGAGACACTTCTCTCTCTGGGCCTGCCGATAAGCTATGTGGATGGTCACATGGCACCGGACGGGCTACTGCCCGACCTGGCAGAACGAATGCGTGCATGGGCCCAAAGCCACGGACTTTTGTATGTGCGGGATCATTCCCGCTTCCCTGCCTGCGGCATGCCTGCATTCGCGCCCTCTGAAGCAGCATATCAGGCCAACGTGGAGCACTGGCTGAGCGATATGGAGCAGGGGCAGCAATATCTTTACTTTATGCATCCGGCCCGCATGAGCGACGAGACGATTCTGTTCTGTAACGCGGAATTCGCGCCGGGTGTTGTGGCCTGGGAACGGGAACTGGAAGCCCGCTCCGCCGTCTCTTCCCTGTGGGCCTCACGCCTGGAGCAGTATGACCTGGAGCTGATCCGCTACCGAAACGCACACCCCTCTCCCGAACTGCCCATGGGCGGCTATTTTTAACGAAAGGAATCTGCTGCAATGAATTACCGCGTTTTTGAACTGGACGCCCATACCTGGCGCATTGAGGAATACGACGAAACCTCCAGCGTGTATTTGTATCTTCTGGAGGGTGAACAGTCCGCTCTACTGCTGGATACCGGGTTGGGTCAGATTGATCTGCGCAAACTTGTTGCCGGACTCACCCAACTGCCGGTGCAGGTTCTGAACACACACGCCCATTTTGATCACATCGGAGGCAACGGTCTGTTTGACCGGGTAATGATTCCCCGGGCGGATCAGGAGATGTACCGACTTCACACCAGTCCGGAACTGCTGGCGCAGTTTCCCCAATACCATTTCCCTGCCGCCTGCACTCGAATCGACTGGATCGACGGCACCGATACCATTTCACTCGGCGGGCGCACCCTGGAGCTGATTCCCACTCCGGGCCATACTCCTGGCGCAATCGCACTGCTGGATTCGGACAGGCGCTGGATCTTCACCGGCGATACCTGCTGCCGAGCGGATGTGTTACTCAATATGGAAGGCTCGACCACCGTTGAAACCTATGCCGAAAGCATTGCCCGCCTGCAGCAGTACCGCCCCCGCTTTGATCTGGTCTGGCCTTCCCATCATTCCGTTCCCCTGACACCGGATATTCTGGATCTGTTCCAGCAGGCGGCACAGCAGATCTGCCGCGGCACTGCTCAGGGTGATCGGATTCAGACTCCCGTGGGCGAAGCCCTTGCCCTGCAGAACGGTCCAATTCGGGTTGTTTATCTCGCTGACCGAATCAGTAACCAAACATCGTCGTAATAAGGCAATCCGGCATTTCCTGCCGACCGAATCATCCTTTTGAACAAACTCCAGACAATCTTTCATATATGCTCAAAAAAGGGGTACCTACCAGAAGGTACCCCTTTTTTGACTCACATCTCCGCATGCGTTCCCGGTCATCCCTCACACGGCAGGAATATGCCGTTTTCTCCAGCATGTCATCGTAGAAAAAATCCCCCTGCGCTGTTTGTCAGCGGCAGGGGGATTGGCGTATTACAGGTATACTTCCAGGTCGATGTCATGCCATCGACTGGGCTTTCCCACGCAATTTCGCGCTTTCTGGAACGCGTGGGCGTCCTCAAAGTGCAGCGTCAGCTGCATGAGCCCGATCGGATTACTTCCGGGGGTTCTTGATGGCTGCCTGCCCTGTTCCAATTCTGCCGCTGATATGTCCCCATTCGGGTTTCCCTCCCGATCCAACAGGAAGGGTCGGTCGGGAGGTTCGTCTTGTATGTCGGGCCATGCGCCCGGGAATAAATTGCTTTCCAGCGAGATGCGGGGGTATTCCTTTCGCCCGGTGGCTTCGCAGAAAACCGTCTGGGGCTGCGGGGCCAGATCCAGCACCCAGGCAAACCGGGTGCCGTCCATGGGAACCACCTTCTTCACAAAGGTCTGAATGAACCACTCACTCACCTTGCCGTCGGTGAAGGTCACCGCTTCGCACAGGGAAGCCTCGATGGCGTCGATGTCCAGCCCGCCGTCCTGGCTTTCTCGGGCCAGCAGCTCCTCCCGCTCCCGGGTGGCCCGGCTCTGCTGGGCGCTGATCTCGTTGCTCTGTTCCAGAAACTGCTTCAGGGTGATCTGGTTGGATGCCTTCATCAGAATCAGGTTGTTCAGCTTTTCGTTCAGTCCGTCGATGCGTTTGTCCAGTGCGTTTAGCTTTGTCGGATCGGCGGTCTCCCGCTGGTAGCAGGTACTCAGCATCCGGCAGGCCTCCAGAACCGCCTCACGGCGACTGCCCCACACGGCTTCAAAGATTTTCACTGCCATCAGCTCCAGCTTCCACTCCGGAAAATCCTTTAAATCACAGAGTCCCTCCGGCAGTCCGTGCTGCTGCAAAAACTGAAGGCTGCGCTTGGTGTGGCGGTAACACTCAAAGCCCCAGGTCTGGGTGCCGTCCGCCTTGGTCTGCCACAGACAACGGCGGAATTTTGCCCCGCAGCTGCACACCAGCTTGGTGACCCACACATTTTTTGCAATGGTGCCGCCATAGCGGCGGGGCTTTCCGTTTTCATCCAGCAGATGGCGGGTGCGCCCTTTCCGGATGGCGTTGCACTTATACCACAGTTCTTCGTCGATGATGGCGGGAAAATCCCCTTTTACCATCACATAGGTGTCCTCGTCGGTGTTGTTCACCCTCCGGTGTTCCAGATAATCCACCGTCCGGGACCGGTTGTACACGCAGTAGCCCATGTAGGTGGCTTTCCGCAGCACCCGGGTCACCTTGCTGGCATCCCAGTTCACATGCCCGGCCCCGTCCTTGCGCCCCTTTTCCATCAAGGTTTTGGCCACCTTGGTCAGGCCGTCCCCGGTGGCGTACTGCTCAAAAATCATCCGCACGGTTTCGGCCTGTTCCTCATTGATGACGTAGGTGTTGTTGGCCTTGTCCAGGTCATAGCCCAGAATGTTTCCGTTGCCGTACAGCACCTTCTTTTCCCGGCTCATCCGCTGCCCGGCCAGCACCCGCTCACTGATCTTGCGGCTTTCTTCCTGGGCCAGCGTGGCCATCAGCGACAGGCGGAGCTCACCGTCATTGTCCATGGTCCAGATGCCGTCGGCGGCAAAGTAAACCTCCACCCCCAGCTTGGCCAGTTCCCGGGTGTAGGAAAGGGTGTCCACCGTGTTCCGGGCAAATCGGCAGACCTCGCGGGTTACGATCAGGTCGAATTTTCCGCTTTTTGCGTCCTCGATCATCCGCAGAAAGGATGGCCGTTTTTTCGCCTGCGTTCCGGTGATGCCCTCGTCCACATACTGATCCACCACCGTCCAGTTGGGATGGCTGGAGGCCAGCTCCTGATACCATTCCATCTGATTGTCCAGCGCGGAAATCTGAGCCTCATGTTCAGTGGATACCCGCCCGTAAAATACCACCTTGCGCGGGCGGGCCCGGTCTTGTTTGATGTTGTTCATAGAACTGTCCTCCTTTTGTATGCGCCCATTGTAGCGCAGCTTTTTCTCCCTGAGAAATGTACAAATTCCAATTCAATGTTCGGACGAGGGCGGTGCGCCGTAGGTGGCACAGACGCATTCGTAGGTCGCCCGGTTGATGGCTCCCTGCTCATACAGCAGGGCGATCAGCTTGAGGGCAATGTAACGGGAATCCACCACAGCGTCAGGCATTGTTGTTCGCCTCGCTTTCCATGGGGATGGCCTGCCGGGGCAACACCGCATGCTGCATCGCCAGCAGGGTGTGGTCCAGAGCCTGCAAGGTGTTTTGCAGAGCAAAGGGATCAGTGCCGTTTTCCGGCTGCGCGGGGGCATTGATCAGGCAGAGCTGAATCTGCCGGAGCTGGCGCATCAGTGCCCGGTAATCGGCAGGCGGAAGCTCCACCGGTACCCGGTGTGAGATCAGCAGGCGGAGATAGGTTTCCCGAGACAGGCCGGTTTTGGCCACATTGTCATTCAGGCGAGCCAGTTCGCCTTCGGTCAGGCGGATTTTTACTTCTTTCTTTTTCATCAATGGTTCCTCTATTGCAACAACGCAACAATACACGAGTCAGCAGTTTTTGCCGCCTTGGCATGATGCGCTGCGTGATTTCATGGTTGTTCTTCCAGCTGCCACAGCCAGCCGTCTTTGATTCTAATGCTCTTGATTGGCAGATTGCTTTTGGCCAGCTCCACAGTCCGTTTGCTGATGCCCTGCCGTGAAAAGTGCAGGATGATCTCCTTGTGGCTCACCGGGCCATTTTGCAGCAGCTGCAAAAGCCCTTGTTCCGCCTGCTGCTGTTTTGTGGGCGCAGCCGGCCCCTGATTGCCGTTCAGCAGCTGGTCTGCATCCGCTTCTTCCAGCTGATCGAGCCACTCCACATGGTCGGTCACCTCCAGCAGCAGTCCATTGCCTGCGGGGGCAAGATTGCTCTTGACCGGCACCAGCACCCGCTGGGTGGGGGACTTGCGGTATTTGGTCACTGTGAGGATGGAGCGCACCGCACCGGCCACATCAATGGAACCGCTGGTGCGGTACAAAGCCGAGGTTCCGTTCATCTTGTTCATGTGTGCCACGATCAGGACGGCGCAGCCGGTGCGCTGGGCCATGGCGTACAGGCTGCGGAAGGCGCTGCGCACCTCGTTGGCCTGGTTCATGCTGATCGATTCGCCAATGTACGCGGAAAGCGGGTCCAGAATCAGAAGCCGGGCATTTTCCTGCCGGACGGCGGCTTCCAGCCGGGTGTCATCGAAACGCAGTGGCGTTTTTGACTCGTCGATGATCTTGATGCGGGTGCAGTCTGCCTGCGCCCGCTCCAGACGGGGCTTTATGGTGTCGGCAATTCCATCTTCCGACGTCTGGTAAAGAATTGTAATCGGTTCGTTTGCCTGCGGTGAAAAGGGGAGAGCTGCACCGGTGGAAAGCATTGCCGCCAGCGACAGCGCCACCATGGTTTTTCCGCAGCCCGGGTCGCCCTGTAAGATTGTAATTTTTCCATAGGGAATGTAAGGATACCAAAGCCAGTTCACCTCCTCGGTTGGAATGTCTGCAAAGCAGAGGATTTCTTTGTCGTTCGTGAGGGTCACCTCCATTAATATTAAATTTCACGAACCCGTCCCGCCGCGCAGTGGGCAGGATGATAGGCCCTGCGTGACTGCGCGGCCGCGACGGGAACGCGGATCATTGGGGAACATGGATATTCAGTTATCAAGGTGCCGTGAACACAAGATACCACGGCTTGACCGAAAACGCTATATGTGTTATCTTGAATTCATGTAATGTTGAAATTACACAATAAATTTGTACCGATACACATGAAAAAACGGCTTTGTTGAGCCATTTTTGAGGCTTTCGAAAAAAGCGAGGATTTTACGATGTCCACAAGTTTTGTGTTCCGTTTTCAGGAAAAACTGCTGTGTCTGCCCACCCTGATACACCGCAATCCGCCTCCGGAGCAGACAAAAAAAGAACCCCGCCGAAGCGGGGAACGGAGATCTGTAATCGAAGTAATGAACCAGATTCAGCAGAGCATGAAAGACCCGGAGTATGTGGAGCACAACCAGGCCCGGATCTGGATCGAAGAATCCTGTGCTTTGGGCGATCTGGTATTTGCCGGGCTGGATATGCCCTGGCAGGAATTCTACCAGAAGGCTCAGTCGCTGCTCCAGCAGTTTTCCGGGTGTGCGATTTCGGTAAACGCGGAGTTGCTGGAACAGATGGACTGGCAGAATTACCAGCCCCCGGAACCAGCTGAACCCGCTGCTGCCGAGACGAAAAAACGCAGATCGTTTTTCAGCCGGTTCTCCAAAGCGCCGGAAGAGGCGCGCCCTGCGGAACCCCAGCCGGAGCCGAAACAATCAGGCCGCAGCATCCGGCAGGCATTGGAGCATCCGGAACAGGCCCTTTATTATCAGCTGGCCCGGCTGTATCAGGAAATCCAAACCGCGCTGGGGGATTATCCGGCCATGCAGACCTTGCTGGAGCGGTATTGCACCCAGGCTGCCTCGGACGTTTACCACCAGATGCTGAAAAAGCTGGGATTCCATAACCTGACCCCGGAAGAGCAGGGGCTGGTGGCGGAAAATGGATTCGGCAGGATTCTTCAGCAGGAGATCCAGCTCTGCTATGCGCTGGAACAGTCCAGCGAGTGTGTGGAGCGGTACCTGACCTGCTGGCCCAAGCCAGATGCAACCATGGTGAGTTATGCCGATATGGATGACCGGGAGTTGAGTGCCGCCGCGTATACCTCACTTTCTTTGCTGGCCGGTCAGCTGAAACAGCTGGCAAGTTTTCAACCATCTCTTGCAAGTCTGGTGGAATACACACTGGCCGCAGCGGATGCCGACCCGGAAAAACCGGCAGATTATCGCTATGGAGATGCACTGATCACCAACCACCGGGCCGCAGTGGAAGGGAACCGGCTGTACGAAAAGCTCCACATGCGGATGCTGGGGCGGCTGTCCATGCCGAAAGAAGACCCGAAAGCCCGAAAGCATCCGGACATCGCCAGCCGTTCCTATCTGGTGGCAGATTACCTCACTTCGGTGGTGATGGCGGAATTCGTGCAGATGTGCGCCCAGCACCAGACCGCCCGCCCCTGCCAGCGGTGTGGGAAGCTGTTCGTGCCCTTCAGCGGCACCGCAAAATATTGCAGCCGGACAGCCCCCAATCAGGGGAAATGCACCTGCAAAAAAGCCGCCTCAGACGAGGCGGCGGAACAGAGCCAGCGGGAGAACCCGGCCCTGAAACTCTATACCAAAATCGGCAACCGGCTCAACACCGGCCTTTCCCGTGTGGAAGGGCTTACCGCCGAGCGCCGCAGCAAGGTGATGAAATGCTGGCGGGCAGAGGTAAAACCGCTGGTGCAGCAGTTCTCAGCCGAAGGGGAAGACTTCGACGCCGCGGCATTCGAGCAGCTGCTCACCGACCACTTCGACGATGTATGGAATCGCAAGAAAACGGAATGGGCCAAAAAGAAGAGGGGTACATAAGACCAAAGCTGGTTCAAAAACAATATTCTCTTTTACTGGTAGCGAAAGATCAGAGCGCTATATGGAAAGTGGAAATTTTGAAAAAACGCTTCCACCAAAAAGGCGCCACAGCAATAACTGTGGCGCCTTTCTCTTAGCTATGATTGCTTTCCAAATGCCGCTGAACATCCTCTTCATAAACCAAGATCTCTTGCAAGCATTTGTCCAGACAAGCAAAAATCTCTTCTTTGGTTGGATTCTCACTGAAACGCATTGTTTTTGTTCTGAACAGTGTGCGCCATTGCCATTCCTTTCTTTCCAATTTTGCCGGATTCAGCTCATTAATCTTATCGCTTAACTCAATGAAACTTGACGTTGCATTTTTTGCGCTAACTGCTAATTTGATATATATGCTGTTTCCTGTGGAATTCACGATTTCATAGAAATACCGATTGGGTGTATTCCATCCGCTAACAGCATCTGGCGTATCCGGAATAATCTTTGACATTGCTTTTGTTGTAAATCGTGTCAGCTTACGTCCGCTTTTTTCAGGATGTTCCTGCACCAAATCACAACTAGTAGTCCACTCCCGCAATATCGATGCAATTGCATCCAGCTTTATCTTTCCTTCGTCATCCATACTCAAATATGGCAGCATCGCATTGCAAATCTTATCGCTCCACTCCGCATGGAATTTTGCCATGCGTGGCCAATCTGCCTCTTTCATCACATTTACATCTTTCAGATGGAGGCATACCCAGGAAATCTTGTATTGGTTTGCCCTTTCCCAAACCAGTTCCATCCCCAATTCTTCTTCGATTTCTGCTTTGTGCGAAAACAAGTTGTCAAATGCTTCCTTGTTTTTAGCCGGGTCGCTCTTTCCCAGGCAAAAATCGATTCTTGCAACGCTTTGATTTGCCACACAGCTAACGTAAAATCCGCTTATTCCAAAAAAACCCGCAATAGAATTTGTCGCCCGTGGACTTACGCCACTGAATGTTCCTCGATGACAATTTTGCCTTTGAATTAGCGGAAGCGCATATTCCCAGTATCTTCTGCAAATCTCGAGGCGTGTAGTTTCTGCATGTTTTTCGTTTTCCGGTTCCTTGAGGTAGAACACTAAATCTGTCGGATCTTCCCCGTATAGTGCAAAAAGACGCCTAAGAATCGACAGCTTCAGCGCTGTACTAGTGTTGCGTTCCACATAAATATTATCGCTGATCAGTAAGGCGCTACGTAAACGATCTGCTTTTGGCGAAACATAGCCGGCAAGGTCGGTATCATCTGTACAGTAAGCAAGGCGCATCAGCACAGAAGTATCTCTTTGGTGCAGAGATTTAACAATTCTCTCAAACATATCTACCCAACTAGATGCCGGTTGCTCACTATTCCGATAACTAAACTTTGCCAAATCGCGACCTGTCAGATCCACATCTTCCTCATCCAAAGTACACGAATCAAATTCGCGTACCGCCGGCTGGAAATCTGTTTGCGGATACGCCCAAATATGAATTGCCCGATCCATCATTTCTTGGTTTCGCTCTTCCAGTTCCGCTAATCCCCATTTCGTTTTTGTTGCAATCTTTTGGTTCATACGAAGGCCACTTTCTTTGTAGCCTGTATTGGCTGCGTCACGTTTTTCCGAAAACGTATTATTACTCAAACTGGGGTTATAGCCCGTCAGGGTCAGGTTTGCCAAGCGATGCAACCATGTTGCGTGAATATCCGCATAGTTTGGCCCGAGATCTTCAATCCATTCAGGCGTAAGATGTTGCGGCATAATATGCTCGATGGTATATGTATTTTGATCCAAATGTCTAAAAACATCTTTTGTTTCTACCGTACCAAAATTTTCGAATCGTTCAAAAAGATATGCTTTGTACTTCCCTCGCATCTGATAAACCTGCTTGTTTGCAAGCTCAGTCACAAATTCTCGATCATCTGGAAAACGACTACTTTCTTTTTTTGCTCGCAAAGAGTACGCTAATTTATCCACGTAGCGATCCGTCGTATTGTCAAACCGGAGAATCTCTTTGTTTAGATTCAAAAATACTTTATTTAGCGCATTGGTGGGAACCTCACAGATGTTTCTACGGAACAAATAATTTTCCACCATCAGGAAAATCTGCTGAACATCAGTAGCAGATATTTTCCCGTCCAGATTCAATTTCAAAATCTGCATCAGAAACGGCCTTGTCACATTAATTTCCAGCCGTTTCATCCGATATAGGCAAGCATCCAATTGAGGAGCATCCAATTCGCTTCTACAGGTCCACAATTTTTGAAACAGCCTTGCGTAACACAGCATATCTCTCAGCAAAGATTCTGTAGGTAACATGCTTGTCTCTGCATATTCTTTGAAGGTGCGGTATACTGCGCTGATTGTGGGAGTTGTTTGCTGTTTAATGCTTAGATAGTCACGTACGAACACACTAACATCATCATTGGTGCACGTTTCAATCTTGCACCAATAGTCTTCATATAATTGTTTCTGCTCACGAGGCGATAGTCCCATCAAAACGTAATTGCGAATCTTATCACCTTCTGGAAGAGCGAGCCCTGTCGAATTCAAACTTTCAAAAATTAGTTGCGCATCATCCCCCTGCTCCAGGGTAATGCTAATAATTTCCAGTTTCCCAATTGCGGCATAAAGCGCATCTACCGACAATTCTTCCTTAAGAATTTCATTACAAAAAAACTGATAGTTTTGAGTCAGTGGCGATGTGGGATCAAAGTCTTCCGTTGGCCCAAATAGCTTTTCCAATGCATCCCGATCACTCTTTACTAGATGGAGCTTTATCGTGTCTCCATCGTGCGACCAGGGCGCTGTAAGGAACCGCATATTGATCTCTTCGTCCAACTTACCGAATTGCGACTTCACTTTTCCTGCAATCACAAGATTTCGAATGGCTAATAGTAGCAACGTGATTGTCGTTAAGCGTTGTTGCCCATCGATGATATGATATTCAATTTTAGCTCCATCTGGCATAACCGAAGACACAATACTTCCAAAAAAATGGCTATTACGGTTTTGTGCAACAACTCGTTTTAAATCCATATATAGTTGCTGGCAATTGTCCTGCTTCCATTCGTATTTTCTCTGATAGACTGGAATCACATAACGATTATTGGCGCCTTCCATAAATTGCAGCAAACTAATTCCTGACCCTCTCATCACAATTCTCCTTCATTTCGTACTTATTCCGTGTATCCCCACTTATTTAACTAGCTTCTGGGAGCCAATCCGCCCAAGGCTTGGTGTGATGAAGTACTTATATAGTTTCATACCGTTTGAAAAGGCTTGATACCCTATCTTATACCACAGCCATAATTCAGCCTCCATCATTTTTGACACGCCGTATTACTTTTACTCTCAAACTTTTCAAACGATTTTCGCCACAAGGTATGCGGCATCGTCTTAGAAACTTCACATATTAATTCTCTGGAATACGGTACTGCAGGTGTTTTCCCGCTCCGTCCTTCACTAGCATACCCTTGTCTACCATCTCTCGCAGAATGAGAATTGCGGAAGACTGAGACACCTTCAAGAGTGTTTCCACATCCTTGCGGGTCACAGTGCCTTGCTTTTGCGCCAAATGAAGGACAGCCTCCTGCCGTTGCATTTTATCCATAGACCTTGCCGGCGCGGCGGGCACTGGCTCTTTTCGTTCGCCAGCAAAATTCCTGTTCGGCAGAGTGATCTTAAAGGCGTTGTTAGTTACTTCAAACAGCGGTTTCACTTCACTGTCTGCATAGCACTCGTTAATTCGCAGGATGCCAGTACCATAAGCCTCGATCAACCGTAGGCGATAAAACACATTGGCCAGCTTTTTGTTCCTCAGTGCCGATACCCCCAACATAATATCATCGAAGGTCAGGCCACGAACTAGGCCCCCGATAGTCACAAACTCGATCCGATCATCGAAAATGCTGATGAGGGTGGAGCTGCTGAAGCTGTAGTCCCTGTGCGTAATCGCATTAAGCAGCGCCTCGCGTACCGCTTCAGGGGGATAATCCCGCTTGTCGATGCGATCCAGACCGACAAACTCTGCCCTGGTTCGGTTGAATTGGTCAATATAGGCGTAAGCATCTTCCAACTGTTCCAGTAGCGATCCTCCCAGTTCTCTCCGATCTCGGAAGGTGGTCTTTTGGCTCCCTTCAAACACGGCCAGCTTGATGGTATGAACACATTCATCGGAGAGCAACAGTCCCAGGTTGGTATACATTCCATCCTCGCCAATAATCCCCAGAGTTCGTTTCTGGCTTTCACCAAAAGGCAACTCATGGCGCGAAAAATACTCCTCCGTCTTCTGAAAGGATAGCCGTTGATTCAGAGAACGAGCATCCTCATAGCAGTCGCCGCTGGTCTCCTTGATCATGTTCAAGATAGCTGTTTCTGATGCTGGCACCGAGGATGCCCCCTGACGGAGGTATACGCCTTCCGGACGGATACCTTTTCCCGCCAGATAATAGGGCCGAGCAGTACCACGCTGGACCGTAAGGACTACCACCGATTTTCCGTCGATAGCCTCCACACTGCACTCGGTGAACATGGTGACATCTGGGCGAATCGTGTCACGAATCATATTGGTGATGCGCAGCATCACGGTATCGGTATTATTTACACCCTGAACACTGCCGTCATCATTGATGCCGATGTAGATTTTTCCACCATCAGTGTTGGCAAACGCGACTGCCGTATATTTGATATCCTCCACATATTCCCGTTTGAATTCTGTGGTCTTGCCTTCCGTCATGGAATCATCCTCCATTCTAACAATCAGTTCTAATCATTATTATAATCATTGTCAGAAAGAGTGCAATCATTGTTAGCAACAGATTTTCAACAGATTTTTTGGCCGTACCTAGTGCGGGGTTAAAAGTCTGTTATAATGAGACTAAAACAGATAGAAGGAGCGATCAGTATGGTGTTCTACACAGGCGATCCTCATGGTGATGTAACAGAAATCGTGGAATTTTGCCGCCAGATGCGGCTGCAACCAAGCGATACCTTGGTGATTCTGGGGGATGTGGGGGCCAACTATTACCTGAACGAACGGGATAAATGCGTAAAGGAACAGCTCAATAACTGTGGTCCCACAATTCTTTGCATCCATGGTAACCATGAGTGTCGGCCTGCCCGTATCTCTAGTTATGTACTGCACGATTGGAACGGAGGACAGGTGTATATCCAGCCGGAGTATCCTCATGTCCTTTTCGCCATGGATGGCGAGGTTTACACGCTGGAAAGCCGGGACCATCTGGTGATTGGAGGAGCCTATAGTGTGGATAAGCACTACCGCCTCATGCGGGGATTCCGCTGGTGGCCGGACGAGCAGCCCGACAAAGCAACAAAAGTCAAAGTTGAACAGAGATTGGCCGATCGAAACTGGCAAGTCCCGATCGTACTAAGCCACACCTGCCCCTTCAAATACGAGCCGACAGAAGCATTTCTACCGGGTATTGATCAGAGCAGTGTGGACGACTCCACAGAGAGATGGCTGGACACCATCGATGACCGGCTAACCTACGATGCTTGGTATTGCGGACATTGGCACATCAACAAGCGGATCGAAAAAATGCACTTTTTGTTTCACGAATTCGAGGCGGCACCGGAATTGTAACGAAAGGAGAAAAACGACAATGCTCACGTCTGGAGAAAAGGCATCCGACATCGTGCGGGAAAAACTTTTGGTCAATGGCGGCACTGCCGTTATACCGCTTCAAAAAGGAGATTTCTGCACGATCACCTCTACAGATAACGGCCGTGCTTTTACTAGCGACAAGCTGAATCGCCACAACTTCAAATACGAATTTTCTGTTTTTGATGTAGTTGTAGATCTCCTAAAAAAATCTCCGCAGCGGAAAGCAAAAAAAGGAAATGCTCATGGCAAAGGGGACAAGGTCGGATATGGCCGTTGCACAGCTGACACTGTAGTTGGCACCATTGCGATTCATTATTTTGGAAAGAAACCCGGCGAATCCTGTTTCGATCCTGTTTTTGTGTTGGCTGCCGTTTTGGAATGGGCTGGTATCGCCAAAAACGGATGGGGATATATTCAACTACTTTAATATAAGTATTTGAGATTTTCGCTGGTGTCGAGCAACTCTATGTAGCCTCCAGCCATTTCAAACACAGCTGTACAAGAGCATCATTTTTCACATTATTTTGATCACAGCAATTAGCTTTCCATATTTCAGGTAAAACGGGAACTTACTGTAGGCCCATTCTTTATCTCTTTAGCGCTTCTATGATTAACTTTTTTCCACCCAACTATATCTTTCATTCTCATATTGGGCAATAAATTCGTCCCGGTCATCAAAATGATGCCTAATTAAATTCGGTCGAATATAATCACGAACAGCAAGAATCTTATCTTCAGCGATATTATTATCTACTAATGCCATCATCGCAAGGACATATCCTATATACATTCCATCCACATATCCTTCCTGGCGAAGATTAGAAACCAACAGTTTGTCAGACAGACCACTATAGGTTTTAGGCACAAGCCCCTCTTCAAAAAGTTGTTTTGACCATAGTGCAGCCACTCTCTGTTCTATCTCTGGATTATTACGCAACCGTTTGATAGAATTCGGAAGATCTTTTATCTTATCTTCCAAACAATCAAAAAATATATTAATTGTCATTTGGACCATCTTTTTTGTCCTGCTATTAACCGCGTTTTTTGCTTCATCCAAAACGCCATCTCCAAGGCGTACATTTTCGCTCATAGGTATCCTCCTTAAAATTCACTTGCATTACTTAATTATTACGAAAAGGAATGGGAATGACCCAGCAAAACACATACACCTCTGTTTCATATGACTCTATACAACACTATCCGAAAAAGAACTAGCCATACAACGGAAGCCGTTTTTTCTACTATTTTCCGTCAAAATATTGAATGAGAATTTCCTTGATGTAATGGTATCGGCGAGCATAGGTGTTGTCGACGCGGATCAGCTCGAAACCATGTTCTTGACAGATTCGCGCTTTCTTAGCATCTCGCGTTTGAACAACCGGATCGTCCCTATGCTCGCGGCCATCCAATTCTATGGCCAGCACAGGCGTAAGTTGGCGCCCTTCCCGTTGATAGACCACAAAATCGAAGCGTCCTGTGTAAAACAAATCAATTGCTCCCGGATTATCCCGGAACACATGGGCAATAGAGACTTCTCTTCGCACCACGCATCGGCTACCCGCAACGAATACATTGTCCAACGCATGGTTGAGATTCTCCAGAAAAGCAGATTCTGTTTTTGTGCTGTATGGTTTAATTCCAAGAGCACGAGACGCAGCGGGTTTTGGCGCTACTTTGGACACACCACTGGTGCGCACATACTGATACAGATCATAGAGATCATCGTCGGCCTCATTCGCATGCAGTCGTTCCAGCTCTTTGCTGCTGGATAGAACGATTAGCTGCTCCCGCGCCCGTGAGGTGGCCACATTGATAAGTTCTTTGTTGTTTCTCAACCAGCTATACGTCTTGGGACTGGTCTTGTCCGTCAGTGCCAATGAAAACAGCACTACATCCTTCTCGTCGCCCTGGAATGCATGTACTGTGCCGCAGCTGGCATTCTTGTGCCCATGTTCTTTCAGCATCTGTTCGATCTGTTCACGTTGGTTCGCAAATGGGGTAATGATTCCTACAGAACGCTCTGGATTTCGGGTCAAATACCGGTCAATCGCCGCCACCTCTGCTGGTGCCACATTTTTCTCCGTACTGGTATTATTCGGTACATCCACAAAAACCAGCGGATGCTTACTGGCACCCTCACTTGCTACCTTGAGCTTTTGATTATAGTATTTTCGGTTGTTGAAGCCGATGATCTTTGGGTCACATCTATAATGATACCGTAACAAGACTTCATCACTCACGGCATCACATGCCAGAAAACATTTGTAAATGGAATTTTGAATGTAGTCATATTCTTCGCTCACATGATAGCGCCGGCGGAGCACCTCGTTGTCATGAGGGTCCAACAGAATAACCGGCTGTAATTGCTGGGGATCTCCCACTAACATCAAAGATTCTCCACGCAAAATCGGAACCAGAGAAACTGCTGTATTGCACTGGCTCGCCTCATCCATAATAATCATGTCAAAAACCGGTTCTGCACCACCCAGTCTCTGAGCAGAAATGCAGGTTGTTGCGACAAACGGGAAAATACGCAAAAACTTTTTCAAATTTTCCGTTTTGGACAGGTATTTGTTGAACGCTATAATGGTCTCCGGGTCTTCCTCGTCCTCATAGATGAGTTCCAGAAGTTCACTGTTTTTGGGTTCTCCCAACCGTCGGATATACTTTGCGGAAGTATAGTACAAATACTTTAGAAAGTCTTCTCGATTTTGGTCAAGCAGCGTCATCGCATCTGCGGTGGTCACCGTGCCGCAACGCTTCAGCTCCGCTTCCACCTGCGGAAGTTGCCCGACCTGTAGTTCATACTGGAAGTTCATGTGGCTGCGAACTTCCAAAAGGCGCTGAATCGTCTCTTTGCGCTCCTTTAAATCCAAGATTGTATCATACCGTTCTAGCAAGTCAGTCAAACGACGTGCGCGTTCGGCACGCTCCGTATGGTTACGATCCAGCGTCTTTTCATAGATGGTGATTTCCTTGCAGGTTTCATACATCTTGCGAATGGCACGGAATGCCTCTTTTACGCAATCTCGATTACCCAATCGCACCAATGGGAACGGAATCTTTTTCCCTCGATAGGTCAGGTTTTGCAGTTTTTCTACCACACCATTAATTGGATGGTTGTTATACGATGCAAAAAGTACTGTTCGCCCATTGAAGAAGGCCGTAGTCATGGTATTGACAATAGTACTGGTTTTTCCTGTACCTGGTGGCCCCTGTACATAGGCCAACGGATATCGCATCGCATTGTTGATGGCCAAAAGCTGATCCAGATTGGCTCGATCATTGATTAAAGCCAAAGGGAACGATTTTTTCCGCCGCGGTCGGGCGGTCATTTCTCCAAAGAATGCACGAATGGGCGCAGTAGGACCGTCTCCATCCGTTGATTCAAACATGGCGGTGATTCCTTTGTATTCGTGATCCAGATCCACAAGGCAATCCCAGCCGATTGCCACCAAGTACGGCATGTCATTTACACCGTGTCGCTGGCAGCTGGTACGGGTAATACAATCTTTAATTCGCTCTGCGTTGCGTTCAAAATCCTCCAAAAGGTCATAGTCTTCTGCATCCAAAAACGAATGTGCACTGACCTTGATCCCATCCAGCGTAAATTCTCGGCAAATTACCGCCTTATCCGTGACACGGAGGCAACGTTCTGCTACGTCCAGTGCAAGAGGTTGATATGCAAGTACATACAACCCGCGAGGTGTTTCCACACTCAGCAAATTAAGAGCTAGCTGGCGAATCTGCGTTGACTTTCCCTCTGCTTTTCTCTCACTTTTCCGCTGGAAGTTTTGCACAATCCCGCGAAATTGCTCTTCCGTCAGAGTTAGCCGACCATCAAAAAAACTGTCCCCATCCAACTGATGAATCAGTGCATACTCTGTCTTATAAGGCGTTGTATCCAATTTATTGCAGAGTGCCAGATATTCCAACACCCGAAGGTTGGTGGTGTTTCCAAACCAAGCCTCATATCGATGAGGATTTTCCAGAATATCCTGCACCAGCTCCTCGTTGATTGGGCACCAGGAACCATCGATCACTTCAGCTGATTGAATGCCTTCCACTCGAACAAGCAGTTCCTGCACAGACAGTTTTCCAAGGTGAAGTCCTTCCACGACCATTTGCCCTGTTCGAGGCGCAAAAGATTTTATAGACATCCAATACTTGGTAATCTGCCCATTCTTATTCTTGTACTCAACACTCAGCCATTTTCCCTCATGGATCGCTTTGAAAATAGCCCTGCAAACGCTGGTCACTAGATCCGCCTCCCTTGCCGGGATTTCTTTCTTTTATCATGGCTGAATTGCACCGAATTGTCAATTATTTCCTGGTGTATAGATCATACCGGCCTTATACTGCGATATTACTATCTTGTAAGCAAACATCCAGAGACCTCTGATAATTCAGAAATCTCTGGATGTTGCATTACTTGATATTTTTAGATACCGTCAGAATCCTCCCCGTAGTCGAAAAAACTACTGTGTGGCATCTTTTATTATACAGAATTACAGCCCCTGAACAACCTCCAAATCAAGCTGTTTTTTCCTTTCTTTCCAATCAGGCATCTGTATTGTCAGAAAATTATAGAAGTCAGCATTATGATATGGGTGAATTAGATGTGTTAGTTCATGTAAAACAACATATTGTATGCAGCGAAGATCTGCCTTGAGTAGATACTGATTTATTGTAATTTTATTTTTGGATGGCGTACAACTTCCCCACAATGTTTTCATTTTTCTGACATACAAAGTGGGCTTTTCTATTCCATATTTCTTAAAAACTTTGGAGTATATCTCCTCCATTTCATTAGTATAAACTTTATATGCAGTCTCGCGCCACCATTTTTCAAGGGTATACTGGTGAAGATTCTTTTCTTCATCAGCATAGACAAAAATGTATTTTTCCTCCTCCACAACGTAGTTCTTCTTGGAGTTTTTTTTGATAATTCTACGATCTTTTCCCAACAATTGAGTAGACGAACCACTTTTGACATTCGTTAAGCTGTTATATCCGCTTGACTCCTTATATTTTTGCAACTGTTTTTCAATCCAACTTGATTTACTGAGAAGGAGACTAATCACCCATTCATCTGTTACTTGTAGCGGCACAGACAAAACGACCTTTAGCTCTCTAAATACTTTTAGATGAACATTTTTTATATTCTTATGCTGTACAGAAACCGACACTTTTTCGAACGGAGGTGACAGCTCTAAATCATAGTGATCCATTAGTATCTTGCCACCGCCACTTTCATTGTTTCGTCAATAATTAAATCAAGCATATCGATGTTGGATTTATCAATAACAACTCCCATTTCTTCGAACATATCAAAAAAGCAGTCATCCAGGCTTCTATGCATTGCTTTATGCACTACTTCGTTATGTTTCCAATCTCGTTTTGCATTTTCGCTAATAACCTCTTTTATCCTAAAAGAATACCGCGCTATCAGCTCCTCGGTAGCCGATGTAATTTTTACCACATCACTCTTCTTCAATTGGGTAATGATAGCACCATAAAAGGCCTTAGAATCACTGTCGCTTGCAATCTGAGAAGGATAATCCTGAGATGTTATTCCATTTCTGAAATCATCCGCCATTATCTTCATAGTCTCAAGATATGCATCTGCATCACGAGTTTCATTATACAAATCAATTGTTTTTTTTATTTTTGAAGAGAATTCCTCAAACAAAAGGGGATCATCGTAACGAATCTGCTTCAACTTCGATTCTATCCTAGTTTTGATTGCGTCTGCTCTTGATTCATCAGAATCCATATGTTCAAGTAACTTTTTCATGGCTTTTTCGTCGCCAATAGAAACAGGCTTAACAACCGTCGTAATATCTGTTGCATTTACAAATGTGTCAATCAGATTTTTAATTCCTTGCTCATATCTGGACAAATCAATTTCGTCGTCATAACGCATCATAACGCTATCTTTTAGTTTTCTGTAGAACAGATATTCTTTACGATATTTTTCAATTAGATCAAACCCGACCTCCACAAAAATATCACGATTAGATAATGCCAGATTCAAAAGGTTCGCAAACTCTTTGAGTCGATTGTAGAATTCTTTCCGCCTTTTTTCATCTGCAAGGCTCGTCTGCCAATCATCGGAAGAGGAAGAACTCTTAACATCATCGAACATAGCAATCAAACTTGCATATGCCGCGGCCAGCTTGTTCTTCTCATCTATCGGTCCAAAGATCGCTCCATCAATATCAGCTTTATCAAATCCATTCATTCCAGATTCAGCATCTTCATACATATCGATAGCTTTATTCAGTTTTCTGAAAACGCCCCAGTAATCTACGATCAATCCAAAATCTTTACCTTTGTAAACCCGATTGACTCTTGCAATAGCCTGCAAAAGGGAATGCTGCTGAATGGACTTATCTAAATACAAAACACCCGCTACGGGAGCGTCAAATCCAGTAAGCAACTTATCTTTTACAATAAGCATATTGATTTCGCCTTCAGGATTTTTGAAATCTTCGCAGACATGGTCATCATATTTTTCATCATTATCGCCGAACAAAGGTTTTACCATCTTCTGATGATAAGCTTTTATCTTTTTGATTGCATCGTCCGTAGCCTCATCATCATCACCCTCGCGTTTGTCTCCAAACGTAATGACCACACGTGGAGTAATTCCTGATACACCCTTTAGCACCTCGTACATTTCGACAGCAGCTGCTCGAGAAGAGCATACAACGATTGCTTTCAATCCTTTTGGAATGCAATAGCTTTTGAAATGATCTGCAATATCAAAACCAATTAAATTAATCCGGCTTCTGGCTTCCGAAATCGCTTTGAATTTGCTGAATTTATCCGAAAGTTTATCTTTCAGTTCCTGCGGTAGATCTTCTGTTAGGCTATCAAAATAGTTATTGATTGTTAACGATGGCTCTTCCTGTCTTACTTTTCGGCCTTCATACACAAGCGGAACCGTAATGCCATCTTCAATGGCCCGTTTCATAGTATAGTTATGAATTGGCTCACCAAAAGTTTTATAAGTGTTCTTCTTTGCCTTGGCAATAAGAGGCGTGCCAGTAAACGCAATTAGCGTTGCATTGGGCAAAACCTCTTTCATATAATTAAACATCGACTTATACTGTGAGCGATGCGCCTCATCTACCAGCACATAAAATTTATCGCTATCCGGCTCCAAATATTTATTGCGATATACCGTTTCGAACTTATTGATCAGCGTTGTAATCACAATATTATCTTTGTTTTTAAGCAGTGCATTAAGTCCTTTGCCCGTTGCTGCACGCACAGGAGCCATCTGAGAATTGGCAAAATTATCTCGAATTTGTTTATCCAGGTTTACGCGGTCCGTTACAATAATAAACCTCGGGTTTTCCTGCCCTTTTTCAGCTTGAATCTTTTTCACAAGCATAACCATGGTCAACGATTTTCCGCTACCCTGTGTGTGCCAGATAACACCGCCTTTGGAGGTGCTGCCATCTTTTCCGTTGATCCGGTCCATAGATTTATTAATTGCAAAGTATTGCTGATGCCGCGCAATTTTTTTAATATTGTTGTCAAAAAGAATGAAATTTTGCACAAGATCTAGAAGCCTGTGCTTGCTAAGCATTGATGCGGCAACTTTATCCTGTTCTAAGATTAACCCGTCAGGCGAACATTTTTTGCAAACCTCATTCCGCCACTCAACATCATCCTCACGCCATTCCACAAAATAATCTGCACTCGTACCTCCTGTGCCATATAGCACCTTTTGCGGATTGACAGCCATAACAATCTGGGCAAATTTGAAGAGCTGCGGAATGTAATCGGGCATCATATTGCGAACATTCTGATGCACACCCTCTGCAACATCCACACTGGATTTTTTGCATTCAATTACAACAAAAGGAATACCATTGACCAACAAGACAATATCAGGGCGGGCATAGCTACTGTTAGGACGCTGAACACTGAATTCTTCAGTTACTTGCCAGGTATTATTTGCGGGATGATCAAAGTCGATATAACGTAAATCAAAAGACCGCTTTACAGGAATGTCACTGTCTATCGCAATACTCTCTTCCAAGCTGATTCCCAATGTCAGGTGATTATAGATTTCTTTACTAGCCATAGAAAGCCCCTGTAAAAGGGAGGCGTCCAGCTCCTTCACCGCTTTAGTGATAGATTCCCCGGAAAATAGCAACTCATGACCATTGTAGGTATAAGTTTGCTTTTGTAAAAACCGAATTAGTTCATCCTCAAATAGAACGGAAGACAGATTTCTTCTTTTGCTTTCTGCTTCGCTGCGAGAAACATAGTCGTATCCCATATTGATTAGAAACTGAATCAGGCGATCCTGACATTCCGGACGCTCGTTAAAAATAGTATGACTCGGCATAACTCTATTCCTCCTGCATAAGCAGCAATAGCCGGACTGAAAAGTCCGGCTTTTCTGCGCTCATTTTTCTTTCGTTACGCCCTTAAAAGGCTTATTCGAAGAGGTTTTGACATCCATAAATCTTTCAGTGTCACTGTCCCTTTTACCCACAATCAGATTATCGAGTTCTGAATCTGTGTTCTATTTTTCACTGCCCCCATACGAGCATTATCACCATAAGGCTTGTTCTTAGCCACAATAGATTCCTCCTTACACTCTCACAATTCCAGTTAACAGTAACTGCTGTATTGCTTTTTGCTGTTGCTTTAAAATTTCAAGCTTTTTTGTTTCAAGACTGTGACACCGAGTAAATACTTTTATTTTTTCTGCTATTAGATCTTGAGTTTTTCGATCTGGTAAACAAACAGTAATTTCCTGAAACAAATCCATATTTAGATTTCGTCTAACAATACTCGCTCCCTGTTCAGAAGACAATGCGTAATTATAAAGCATCCTCGGAGTTTTCATCAGTTCAGCAACCACAACTGGATTAAATTCTTTTTCAACCCTAAAAATCTTATATGAAGGTGATACGATTCCCATTTCATACACGTCATTAAAATTTATGTTGCCTAGCCAAAGATTTTGAGGACTCAATACTATTCGATTAATTTTCAGCACTTTGTAGCCTGTATTATCTTGTGACGCAACCTGTTTATCGAAATATTCGCTTTGCAAATAAAGTCCTTGTTTGGTTGAAGATATCACTGGGTATTGATTATTTATTTTTGTTCTGATAATTTCTTCACGAATGATTTCTCTTAAAGACCATGCTTTCCAACCCTTTGTAGGCGCAAGTAATCTTTGAACCAACGCTTTCTTCTGCAATTCCAGCCTTGCAATCAGTTGTCCCTGCAACTCAATGGCTTTATTCCATTTCAATAGGATTTTTACAATGCGTTCTTGTTCTTCCTCTCTTGCGAGACAAACACTCACTCTTGCAAGGGAATCCTGGCTTACATTAATGTGCTGAGATCCGGCTGCGTACTTGATAATCTGCCGACGAACGCCAAGGATTTTTAGAAGTTCATTCAGATAAACGGGATCATAGTCTGCAATTTTCTTTCCTCTGATGACGAAACCGCTATATGTTGCGGTTTTGTCCCGATCCAAATAAACATTTGATTTTCCGGCATCTTCCACGGTTTCGGAACTTCTTTGAAAAAGAATATCTCCGTAGGTTACGCTATAATTGTTTAGTGCTTTTTCGTCTATATCTACCTGTCCTCTGATTGCATCATAGACGATAGGACACTCGTCCAGAATGTCCATAACACTGATCATTTTGACACCGCTGTTGAATTTTTCTTTTTCTGCATTGACTCCATTCTGAAATTTCAACAGGTCTGATAAGCATTTTTCGTGCCATTCATTCGGAACAATTCCTACAACAGTTTTTTTATAGCCGTCAGGAACTTTTCCAGCTTTGATGGCTTCAATCCTTTTCTGTATTTCTTCGGTCATACGCCGACCTCCTAAACGATGATTCCAATCACAATTCCGGCAATTCCGATAATGGTACCGATAGCAAATGAAACCCATCCGAAAATCTTGTTTTGCTTTGCTTCTTTTGCGCTGCTCTCTGCCTCTGCTTTGGCCATTTCATAGAGCTCTTTGAGGGTAGAGTAGTTTTCCTTTAACGCAGCATTATTCTCTTTCAAAAGGCTATTCTGCTCTTTTACTTCTTCCAGCTGCCGCTCAAGTAATTCCTTCTGTGCTCGGCTTGCCTCAGCAGTTTCAAAAAGCGCCTCGTCCTTTTTTCTGTTATACTCTACTACACTGTTCATCGTAGCAGATATTTCAGCTGCCTGACAAACACTATTGCTCCAGGCAGCATGAAGTCCTGATAGATTAATATCATTCATATCAATTATAATGTTACTTACTTCAGCTTTTTCTTTTCCATTTCACGTTCAATCTGTTTGATGCTTTTTTCGGGAGTTGGCAAATCTTCCGGCATTGTGCCACCCAGCTCTTTGATGGTTTTACGCACCTTTGCGCCAACTTCATAGTGTGTTTTGTTGGCATTCTCCTTGCCTTGAATGTTTTCTCTGCGAAGTTTTTCCTCAGTCTGCGTTGCACGGAACAAATTTGCAGCAAGCTCCGTACTTCCCATGTAATCGAGAATTTTCTGGCTCTTTTTCAGGCCCTTATGTTTATGGATCGCCTTCATATCCATTCCGCCATAAAGGCCCTTATAGCCATAATTTTGGAATATGGCATATTCCAAAGACTCAACTACACCTGCTTTATTTGCAGCATCCGCTAACAGCTTATTATGCTTAATCATCTCATTGCGGATTGCTAAGCGGCGCTGTTCCTCTGTGAGCCGGTCAAAATCATCAATCATTTCCTGCTGCCTTGTTTTAACAGCAAAATAGGTCTGACCTACGGCAATAACTTCTTTTTTAGGATCGCTGTTCATTACAATTAGATAACACGCATAGCGAGAAAGCATGATATCATCGATTTTACGCCCTGCGCCAGAACCGATCTCGACCATTTTGTTGACATCAACAAAATGGTCCTGCGTATCAATCCCACTGGTTCCACACGCAGTCTTAGCTTTTTCAATAACCTTGTTAAAATTACGCCATTCAGAATATTCTAACGCAAACTGCAGTTCTCGTGCATACCAAAATTCCTCGCCATATTCGGTGGTATGCTTGATATCTTCAAATGTCTTTTCGCTATAATTCACAAGATCATTCATAATCCGAGCTCCTTCATGCATTGCTCCATTTCTTTTTCAAGGGCAGCAATTTGTCCCTTGATGTCGGCAATTTCCTTATTAACACTTTCAAGATCAATCAATTCCTCTTCCTCAAAAGTGTCAACATAGCGAGGGATATTTAAATTGTATTCGTTTTCCTCAATCTCACTACGAGATGCAACATGACTATATTTATCCTGTTCTGCATTTTCGCCATTCGTAAAAGCCTTATAGGTGTCAACAATTTTTTTGATATCATTAGGCTCACCGTTGGTGCCATCGCGAAGTTTATTCTTGGCCTTTTCTTTTTTAAATCCTTTAGAAGCATCCACAAAAAGAACATCTGTTGTAGTACGGCCACGTTTAAATACTACGATGCAGGCCGGAATGGATGTGCCATAGAATAGATTTTCCGGCAATCCGATAACAGCGTCGATCAGGTTCTTTTCAATGACTGCCTGGCGAATTTTCCCTTCCGATGCACCTCTGAACAAGACACCATGGGGAGCAACAGCGGCTACTCTTCCATTTCCGCTCATACTATGAATCATATGCAGCAGGAAAGCCCAGTCGCCTTTGCTGGCAGGAGGAACACCCATATCGAATCGATGGAAGCGATCGAGAGACGGTTCCATCTTGAATTCTTTTTTCTTGCCTTTTTTATTCGTTTTAGATTGAGTTTCATCTTCGTCAACGGAAACTTCTCCACCAGGATTAAAACCTTCCGCCCATTTGTCCTTGCTGAACGGCATATTAGCAACGATACATTCAAATTTCATCAAATTTCCATCGCCGTCAAGATGCTGTGGATTTGCAAGGGTATCACCCCAGGCAATGTGTGCATCCTTAATATCGTGAATGAACATGTTCATTCTGGCCATAGAAATAGCCGAATTGTTTACTTCCTGACCATAAATAGAAACCTTATCCAACCCACCTTTTTTTGCCGCTCGAATCAGCAAAGATCCAGATCCGCAGGTGGGATCATAGACTCGATCCTTTTCCTGGGGGGCAACGATTTGTGCCATTACTTCTGAGACTTGCTGAGGGGTGAAGAAACTACCTGCCTTTTTGCCTGCCATAGTTGCGAATTCGCCAATCATATATTCGTAAGCATCGCCAACAACATCAGCCGGAACCTCATTGTCTTTTGTTTCAATGTGGCTCGGTCTTAAATCCAGATCTGCAAAATCGTCAAGCAAGTTTCGCAAAAGGGGGTTTTTCTGTTCCTTTTTTCCCAAGTTGTTTTCGCTGTTAAAATCAATGCCTCTGAAAATTCCAGAAAGAATTGCATTCGAGCTTTCGATGCCAGTCAATGCTTCACTGATTTTAGAGCCAATATCAACGGCATATTTGTTTTTTAGCAAATAATTAAAGGTGTACTCTTCCTTCAAAACAAAGGGGAGGTTGGCAATCTGTCTTTCAAGTCGGATGCCTTCATACTCTTTTTTCAGATTTTCAACACTCTCATCAAAGGTGTCGCTCAAGTATTTCACAAACAACATGGACAACACATAGTCTTTATAGTTTGATGCATCAATGTTATCTCTGAAAGTATTTGCACCTGCCCACAATGCATTTTTGATATCTTCAAAAGTTGTTTTCTTGATTGCCATTTCATTTTCCTCCGTTTATTACTTGCTCTAAAGCACCCTTTGCTTGGGTTAGTTCTAGCTCATTCAGTTTTCTTTTTAACTTATAAAGCTCTATGCTTTTGTGCCAAAAATCACCCATCGCTTTCTGCTTTTTTATTGGCAGAATCGGAATCTGGATTTCCTCCAAATCGCCTCTACCAACTGAAGGAATTTTTGAACCAGATAGCGATTGCGTGATTTTAGGAATTTCTGTGTTCAGAATATAGGCGAGATATTTCGGATCAACTGTTTTTGCTGTAATGATGATTAGATTGCCTGCAGCATAGACATCATCCTCAATTCTGTCAATATAGTTGACAAATGAAGGACAGATCCTTTTTATGATAATGTCGCCAACGCAAATTTTGGTGGCATCATCAGCTCGTACCCTGCTGTCTAAAACGAACCCATCCACAACATTGTTCTCGAGCAACTTAATTGGAGTTAGCGCTTTATGCACTTCATCCGATGTTGCCTTTTGCGTTAAGCACAAACGAATTTCCGCTACATCCTTCAATCTCTTTTTCATAAAATCACCTTCAAAAAAGGCCAACGAAGGCTGGGCTTCGTTGGCCTTTTCATTAGAACCTCGGAAGTTCGCCGAGGTTGTCCGCCTTAATATTATTGGAATCCGTTCGGAGGTAGGCGTCAGCAACTACTCTGACATCCTCACCTTCGCGCCATCCCCAAAACGCATTATAGTACTTGGTCTTGGTGCAACCAGGGTTTCTTTCAACAAAGGAAATCATCTTCGCCTTTGTCCAAACATTAACCCCTCGTTCCGTCAAAGTGTTTGCCCACTTCAGCTCGGAAATCACTTCATATCCGTGTGCATCAGTTTCGTAATGTACCGCATCGATATAAATCATAAACAAGTTCTCCTTTGAGTTTATTGACAAATACGGCATCTTACGTTATACTGTTTTTGCGAAAGAGCATCGCAAGATGCCAGGCCCCATGTCCTTACCCAGCGTCAGGATGTGGGGCTTTTTATTTGTTGTATCTATTGTATCACACACATTCCCTTATGTCAAGTTTATTTAATGTAAATCGCTTACACAATACTTGTCTTAATAAAAACATGCGGTTTTTGTGTTTTTACACCATTTATCGACAAGGGGGAACGTCTTTTGCAATTGCTTAAAAGGCGCTCATACATGAACTCGCTTCCAGCCGCACGTTTCCCTAAGACGACCGTTCTCCAATCAATGCCTTAATGCTGGCATTCTGCTACGGTAAATTCATCTTCGCTTGTTTTCACAGCCTTTTGCCCTTTTTCTGTGTTATCGTTCTTCCCGATAAACTGTACGTTGCTGCTCCTGGGTGTTCAACAATTCAATTCTCTCCCGCATCCGGTCTGCCCGGGGCGGGATTTTTTGTGCGGTGCGCAGCTCTTTGCGTACCGCACAGATTTTTTCGGTGAGCTGGTCTTTCTCGGTATGCAAGTTAGCGCATTCTGCCTGATCGCGGCAACGGCGCAGCCGGTTGCGGCAGTGGGTGCGCCGGGCCTCCAGAGTTTGCAGCTCCTCGGTTTTCTGCGTGATGAATTGCTCCACTTCCTCCCGGGTTTGCAGCGAATATCGCTCCAGCAGATGCAGCTGGGCTTCGATCTGCTCCCAGTGGCGCAGGTCCTCCCGCATGGCCGGATGGGGCGGGCGATGGTTGGGGATCTTCTCGGGCAATCTGCCCAGCAGATAGCAATAGTACAAATAGGTACGATAGATGCCCAGCGTTTTGAGCAGGGCCTTTTTGAACTCCTCCTGTTTCCACCGATCGTGGGGATGAACTGGAGGATAGCACCTGCGGTACCGTTCCTGCCGCGTAAAAAGGGAAGAATACACAGTGTTTTCGCAGACACGGTCAAAGAGGACCTCTTCCGTGTACCATTCGCCCAGAGTTTTGAAGCGAACGGCATGTGCGTCACCGGGCATTTTAATGGTGGCGTACTTGCGGTTCGGGCTGAAATTCACCTCATAGCCCATTTTCCTCAAGCGGGTGGGCAGCTCTTGGAAATGGTTGCATTCAAGGACTGCCCGGTCGATGTCCTGCCGCATCACGTTGTAACGTGTGGGTTCGCCCGCCTTTTCCGCCTGAAAGAGATTCCGGGGTGTGCGGTGGCGGGAGGGGTCTTCCACCACCGAAAGCCCATATTCCCGGCAGAGCGTATCCGACGCCTTTTGCAGCGCCCGATAGGTTTTCCGGCAATCGTTGTACCGTTTGCCGTCCACAAAGGAGACGGAGTTCAGCACGAAATGGTTATGGCAGCAATCGGTATTCAGGTGGGTGGCAACCAGCACCTGAAATCGGTCGCCCCAGAGCCTGCGGGCCAGCTCCACCCCGATGGCATGGCATTCTTCCGGGGTGACTTCTCCAGGCGGAAAGCTCTGGTAGGCATGGAATGCAACGATGCCTGCGGTGTCCCCAAACTGCCGTTTGGTCAGCTCCATCTGCTGGCGGGCGATCTCGGGCAGGCAGTTCACTCCGCTCACAAACAGCTGGTGATCTTGTGTTGTTTTGGAATGGTTGGCTGCGTACTGGAGCACCTCGGTCAGATCGTCCTTTGCCGGAGCCAGTCCCGTCAGGTCCGGCATTCGGGTTTTCTCTTCGTTTTCGGCGTAGCGGATGAGGGAGTCCAGACGGCCCCTCACCGGCCAGATTTTGGTCACGGCCACAGGTCAGGTCTCCTTTCTGGGCAGGGTAGTGGCCTGGATGGCCAACAGGGTATTCAGCAGTTCTGCCTGCACCTGTGGGGTATTCTCCCGCTGGTAAAGCTCGGTGAGGCGGGCGAGAATCTGCTGGTATTCCACCGGCGGAGTGGGCTGGGGTACTCGCCCGCTCAACCGCATCCGCACATAGCGGGACAGGGACAATCCGCAGGCTTTAGCGGCCTGCTCAAACCGCTGTTTTTCTTCCTGGGTCACGCGGATATTCAGCTGGATGGTTCGGTTCAGCATGTGTTTTCTCCTTTGCTAATGAAAAAGGACCGGGCGGTCTGGCCCGATCCTTTTGTGTTGTTGCGTTGTTGGGTTGATCGGGGGTTACAGGGGGATTTCCCCCTGTGCAGAGCTAGGCTCTGCGGCGGCGTATGGCTTCCAAAAAGCTATACAAAGCCAGTGCTCGTTCCCCCTGTGGACAGGCGTTTTTCTGTCCGGTCATTCCAGAGCTTCCGGATAGAGAAATTCCGGCAGAATCGCCTGCTCCGCAGCGTCCCGGATCAGGTTCATCCGGCGCACCCACTCCATGGGATTTGCGCGCTTGAGAGCTTCGTCCACCTGTTGCTGGCGGGCCATTCGGGCCACGCATTCCTGTACTGCCTGCCGGGCCTCTTCGTCCACCTGGGACAAGTGGCGGTTGAGCCGGTCCTCCAGCAGCAACTGATCCAGCAGATCGAGGTGATGGTTCTCCAGAAACTGACGGCGCATCTCGCCGTAGCGGCCAATGGGACGGACCGTATCGGTGGACAGCAGATTGGGCAACAGATAGCCGTTGACGTTTGTGTATTGCATGGTAAGACCTCCGTTATCGCTCTGGTTGATTTTTGTTGTAGCCTCGTTTGTGCTGCCAGTTACGCAGCAGAAGCAGGATGGTATTGTGCATCTGTTCCGGTGTGTAGTTGGGCGGGAAGAACTTCTTCACATCCTCCTGATTCAGAAAGAACTTCTGCCGCTGATTGGGCTTTTCCTCGGTGAGCAAATGGTGCAGGTATTCTCTCGTCAGGGTTCCGGCCTGACTCATCTGCTTGAGGGTGCGGGACTGGGTGAGAGAGGGCGTAGCCTGGCAGGCATCCATTTCGTCTTTCAAAAGTTGCTGATCTTCCTCGGTGAGATAAGAGATTTCCACCGCCGGATTGAAGGCGATTCGGCCTTCGTCCACCATCTGAAGAATAGAGGGAATGAGACAGGTCAGACGGATGTAACGCTGGACGGTTCGACCGCTTTCTGTTTTGGAAAGCGTATCACGCGACTTGTGGCCAACTTGTCCACAAGTCGAATTTGCCAAACTCTGGCCCTGATGCTTTATCGCCTCCATTTTCATTTTGTACGCAAAGGCTTTTTCACTGGGCATAATATGTTCCCGCTGGATGTTGCTGTCCACCAGAAGGATGATCGCTTCATCGTCGGTCATCGGGCGCACCAGCACCGGCAGTCGGGTGATGCCCAGCGCCTCGCAGGCAGCTTTGCGGCGATGGCCGCTCACGATCTCGTAGCTTCCGTTCGGCAGCGGACGGGCCAGCAGGGGAGAAAGCACCCCGTATTCCTGAATGCTTTCCTTCAGCTGGTCCATTTCTTCGCCGGTGGCGACCCGGAACGGCTGGTTTTGAAAAGGCACCAGCGCTCCGGCATCCAGCATGGTCACCACCTGAGAATCGGAGGTATTTTGTGTGGTTTCGTTCATCTGTAACACGGCTCCTTATATCTGCAAAAATGATAGGTTGCAAAGGGGGAAATGGGCCCGAAAATGTACACCGCAAAGTGGGTACATTTTTGAAAATACGGGCCGTGGCCCCTAAGCCTTGTGAAAAATGGACAGAAAAAATCCCCCTGCGCTGTTTGTCAGCGGCAGGGGGATTGGCGTATTACAGGTATACTTCCAGCTCGATGTCATGCCATCGACTGGGCTTTACCACGCAATTGCGCGCTTTCTGGAACGCATGGGCGTCCTCAAAGTGCAGCGTCAGCTGCATGAGCCCGATCGGATTACTTCCGGGGGTTCTTGATGGCTGCCTGTGTAGGTCTGTATCTATAGGGAGCGTAAAACGACCTCATTAGGCAGCTCTGACAGAACAATAAAAAGCAGCTACAAACCATGGCATTTTCTTGCCAGATTACGATTCTTTGTGCCGCAATTAATCTTTCTATTTCACATTTTATGAAAACCATATCCGCACTCATAACTTTTCCCCGCTTTGATGTAACGCCGGTGTAAGCGCCCCTGGATGTGAACGTTTCAGGCGGTTGTTGCACCTTTTATATGCTTATAAAAAGCATATTATGGCTAGCGTACCATTTTAATATTTCCTCACCCAAGCCGGTTCCGCATGTCGGGATTGGCTTTTCATTTTCTCTTCAACAAAACAGTCAGGAGGAGTTCGTCCGTGAAGTGTCTGCTCAAATACCAGTGGGTTAAACTGCCCAGAAACCAGCTGCCCCAAGGCAAGGGGGTACTGGGTTATTGGGCCAAACTTGCTGCCCGGGCAGCATTCCGGAAAGGCACAGCCTTCTACTGCGGATACAAAAACGAGGTCGCACCCGGCATGTGGTCTGGCGGCATGGTAGGGCTGAAAAGCATTCTTGGTGTACGAAGCCGTATGCTGGCCCTGCAAATCATGGACAAGCTGCAACAGCTGGGCTACCTCACCTACTCGCTGGATGCCCAAACCAAATGCCTGGAGTATCGGATTACGGACTGGGTGGTCCGTTGCTCCGGCCAGGAATGCGAAACCGGGGCCGTGTACGCCACAACCGGTTACGGATTTGTGTGTATCCCCCGAAGCATACCCCAGAGGCTTGTCCATCTGAATTATCGCTTTGAAGAAGCAGATGCGTTGTTGGATCTGTGGTGTCATACCACCTGGAACGATCCACGCAACGCATTTTCTTTTTTGGCCCCCACCATTCAGCTGGACTCGTACAACGCTGTACTGACGCTGGAAAAGCTGGGCGAACGCTGGGGCTGGGAAAAAACAAAGGTGTGGCGATTCTTTCAAAAGCACTCTTCTGTTTTCGCCCTGCACCGTCTCCCCGGCTCGTTTGGTTGCCTGATCTTTCATTGCCAGTACCCAACGGGCCAGGAGATTCTGCGTCCCAAACAGGCGGAAATCGACTGCATTCTCACCAAAATCCGAAATCTGAGCGCAGGCACCCCTGTTGCCGGCTCGGATAATACCCGCCTGTGCAAGTTGGTCTTGTGGTTCAGCCGCAAACTGAAACTGCCGGAACTTCCGGCCACCATACCCACAGAATTTGGCCGCGTTGCAGTTTTCACTCTTATTAAACGCGCGTATTTTTCTCTGTGTTGGAATTGTAAGAATTGTGTTTATGACTGCGGTGTGTGTAACATTACAGCCGGAAATGCAGAGCAACCCGGAAATCCTCAGCACCCCAGCCGCAGCCAGGATAAAAAGGAGCAAATTCATGAAAAAGCAACAAACCACCGAGCAGACTGTAAATCAACAAAAAGGGCAACCAATCCCGGACAAATCCGATGCAGTCATCCAGCTGTTGACCCAGCGGGGAATTCTTGCAAACAATCAGATCAAAGATCCCCGCATCCGGCAGGCCCAGCAGGAAAAACAGCGCAGGATGTACCACAACACCCAACTTCTGCTGGAGCAGTACCGAAACATCGCCTGGGCACTGGAGTGTTTTCCCGATACTGTCGCCGAGGAACTGGATCATCCGCTGGGCGACCTGGATTCTCTGCTCGGAAAGATGGATGTGGAGATGAGCCTGGGCAATCAAAAGCTGGAGAGCCGACTGGAAAGCATAAAGAAATCCCGCCTGCTTCTGGATCGGGTCAATGAAGCGCTCACTGTACTGAAGAAAAAGCCAGACAACGGTCCGAAAATGTATGAGCTGATCTACCAGACCTATCTTGCCCCGGAAAAGCTGAGTCATGCCGATCTGCTCTACCGACTTTACATTTCCTCACGCCATTACTACCGGCTTCGCCAGCAGGCCATCAACATTCTGGCCATCCGCTTATGGGCAACCCCCTCCAGAGAAATGGATTCATGGCTTGAGCTTTTGACATTGCTGGACAACTTGTGAGACGAACACTCTGAAGTATATAGGCAAGCTGACCTTTTTCTTCCCCTCAAAACATAAAAAGCATAGCTTCAAGGGAGCCTCCCCTTGAGCTATGCTTTTTCTCTTGTGCCGTAACAATAATTTCAAAAATTCATTCTCTGGCTTCGTTGATTCCCTGAAAACAAACTTGCTAGGCTCTGTAATACGTCTGTTTCGGACTACCCGGACGATCCGGTATCGTCATCTTCAGTTTCCCTTCTTCCAACAGAGGCATAACGTACTGACGGATAGCATAGGAAGGTGTCTTGATCCCCAAGAACTCGGCAATTTCCTGTCGGGTTCGCGGGACACTGCAAAAGGAAATCAGGTCCGGCTGCGTGCTGGCAGTACTCGTCTCCGCCGCATCCATGCCATTATAGAGTGTTACCACAAACTCTCCGCGCCGATTTTCAAACACAGGTTCAGGCAAACCACAGGCCGCCATTGCCTGCCGTATGGTGGGGATACCGGAATAGCGGTTTTCGGCATCGGTCAAAATCTCCGCCATCACCGCCAGTGCCGGATTTCGCAGATCGGGCCGAGATCGTCCCAGCTGCTCCACCGTGGTTCGACCATATAAACCGCCCGGGCTGTGGATTTCCAGTCTGTCTGCAAAGAAATCCAGCTGAACTGGAGTTCCCTCAGTATAGCTGCTGTAATCCCGATGAATCAGCGCATTCAGAATAGCTTCCCTCAATGCATTAATCGGATATTCGGTCTGATCGGTACGTCGTCCCGTCTGAGGATCAATAATGGTACGGACTTTCATGTTTCGTTTACAGAAAGCGAGCGCTTCCTCCACCATCTCTGCGATGGTTCCCTCAATCCGTTTATTGTCCAGAAAACGGGCGGAATCCTCTTGGGCTGTCTCTCCAATCTCTTTGCCCGGCACCACAATGGCAGTGATTCCAAGCTGCGGAAGATATCCTTGCGGGTAGATTCCAAAGTTGAGTACCGCTGCCAATGTGGGAACTCCCTCTCGGGTGATGTTTAGCATTTCTTCCTGCTGTGCCTCGTCCAAACGTCCAAATCCAGGCCGTTCCACTCGCCGCTCCAACAAGTACCGCTGAACAGCATCCTGATTCAGTGCGGAAAGACTGGCTCGCTGAATGGGGCGCTCATCATCGTGCAGGTGTTTGCGGAAGGCTTCATAGCTGTATAATTCGTAGTCCGTCATGAGCAGATCTGCATCGCCCACCCGGATATACGAGCCTCTCATCCGCCCTGCACCCTTATAATAGCAGGGCCGTTCGGATAGATCGATAGCGGGTATTTCTGCCGAACACACCGGCAACCCATCTACCTCTGCAATGGTAAAGACTGCTCGCACCTGCGGTTCCATCTGGTTACACTGCTCTGTCACCTTTTTCTGCAGGTCCTGAAGGTCATAAACGCCCACCACCTTGAAATTCTGCTTTTCATCCAGACCGAACAGAAGGACTCCTCCGCTGTCCTGGTTGGAAAAGCTGGACAAGGTATCATACAGACGTTTGGGACAATCTACATGCGCAGCTTTCACCTCCACAGTCTGGCTTTCCGCCTTTTGTCGTATCGTTGTGTTCACGAGTTCTAAAAGCTCTTCTGCCAGCATGAACATTCCTCCCTTCTCATTTTCATTTTATTCAAGGTTTTAAAACTTGTCAACGCAGTCTCCATTTCATGTTTCAAATTTCTTTGTTTTTTTCAAGTTTTCTTTAAAACTTATCACAAAAATTCAAATCTTTTTCAATTCTCAAAAAGCATTTTAAAAATTGACCAACTATTTACCCGGAATGTCCCCGACTAAAGTTTCTAATTTTCAGCTATTTTTGATGTAAATCCCATGGCATAAGGGATGGCACAAAAATGGCAGGTCCACGCGGATGACATGCAAATGAAAAAAGGTTATACTGGTACTGTCCCAAACCGGGACTCCTCGAAGAGCGCCGCTTTTGAAACCTATGGTTTTGAAGGCGGCGCTTTGTTTTGCCCATTTTTCTATAGGGAGGTAGTTCATGCGCGGAGTCAGCAAAGCCCAAATCGAAGCCGCTCGCCAAATCAGTGTCCTGGAGTATTTTCAAATCTACATGCCCCAGGAACTGGTCAAAATCAGCCCCCATGATTTTCGTACCCAAACCCACAGCAGTCTTGTGATCAGCGACAACGGCCTCTTTCACTGGTTCAGCAAAGATCTGGGTGGACGGAGCGCGTTGGATTATCTTCTCAAGGTGGAGCAGATGGATTTTGTGGGCGCTGTTCTCCATTTAAACCAGATGGAGCCTTTTCGCATTCCTCTTTCACCTGCTTTTCTGATGCCTGCAAAATCACCTGTGCCCTTTCAGCTTCCCCCACCGGCCCCGGATTGCAAAACCGTACAGCGTTATCTCTTCCGCCGTGGAATCAGCCGCAAGGTTTTCCAATTTTGCATCGATGCAGGTATTCTCTACCAGACAACCTATGGCCGTCATACAAACTGCGTGTTTCTGGGTCTGGATGCCGACGGAATTCCACGGGCCGCTTTTCTGCGGGGATGTGAAGGCAGCTGGCGGTGTGATACTCCCGGCAGTCAGAAAAAATACGGTTTTCTGATTCCTGCCGAACATGACAATTGTACTACTGTAGCGATTTTCGAGGCTCCTATCGATGCTCTGTCCGGCGCTTGCCTGATGCAGCATCAACGGAAAATACCCTGGCGCAGTCAGTTCTACCTGTCTTTGGGCGGTTTGAATTTCCAGGCGGTAGAGTACTTTTTGGAAACTCATCCGCAGATTCGACACATCCAGCTTTGCCTAGACAATGACGAACGAGGAAGAGCCTTTTCAAGCCGTCTGTTCGTATCTTTGTCTGAAAAAGGGTATCGGGTAACTGACTGCCCGCCCCAGATTGGAAAAGACTACAACGAACAACTCCTTCTTCAAAAACAGCAGTTACCCTGCACACCCATTCGATAAACCTACTTCATACAAAGGAAATTACAACTATGAATCAGAAACAAAGTTATGTGACCAAAGCTTATTACCAAGGCATTCAGTGTGCCGAACATCTCACGCAAGGGCTGCTTCAGCTTCCTGTCCTGCACCCTGAAGCAGACCCCCGTGCAATTGGTGTCGCCATATATCTTCTGAACTATTACAGCAATGACCGGGACTGCCTCCAGATGGTTCCCACCTACTTCCACATCCTTGGCATGAAAGCACCTCGGTTCATCCGCCGTTTCCATCAGAACACCGACGAAAGCACCAAAACAGCTTTCCGTATGGGGCTTTGCACTGGATTGGACAATTTGGTGCGCAGTCTGGATGACACTTTGAGATAAAGGAGAAAGCCCATGAAAACCATTGCCATTGCCAATCAAAAGGGCGGTGTGGGAAAAACCACCACCGCTGTGAATCTGGGTGTGGCTCTTGCACAGCAAGGCTACAAAGTTTTGTTGGTGGACGCCGACCCGCAGGGTGATCTGAGCTGCTATCTTGGCTGCTATGACATGGAATCCGGAAACGGCACACTCAGCACCATGATGGATGATGTCATCAACGACCGCCCCATCACCAATGCGGTGCGCCATCACGAAGAAGGCGTCGATTACATTCCCTCGGACATCGAACTGTCCGATATGGAGGTGCGGCTGGTAAATGTAATGGCCCACGAACGAGTACTGGAACAGGCACTGGAGCCGTTTCAAGATAAATACGACTACTGCCTGATCGACTGTATGCCCAGCTTGGGGATTCTCACGGTTTCCTCACTGGTTGCTTCCGACAAGGTTCTGGTACCTGTACAGGCGCAGCACTTCGCCATGAAGGGCCTAATTTCTCTGGTAAAAAGCATTCAGCAGGTGCGGCGGCGAATCAATCCCCGTCTGGAACTGGATGGTATTGTAATCACCATGGTGGACAGGCGCACCAATCTTTCCCGCGATGTGAGTGCCGCCCTGCGCCGGGCCTATGGCCATCAGATCAAAATCTATGGGTCTGAAATTCCCATCAGCACCAAAACCGCTGAGAGTGCAGCCACCGGGCGCAGCCAACTGAGCTATGACCCCAATGGCGCTGCCAGCAGGGCATATCAATCGTTGGCAAAGGAGGTCACACAGGGTGAACGAAAAAATGTACGGGCAGAACATCCATCTGCCCTCACTCGATAATCTGTTTAGTTCCGAATCGGACCGACAGGACGCAAAGCTCGAAAAAGTACAGAATCTTCAGTTGTCAGAACTGTTTCCCTTCAAAGACCATCCCTTTCAGATTCGTGACGATGAAGAGATGGAGAAGATGGTGGACAGCATCAAAGATCATGGCGTACTGACCCCTGCCATCGTGCGCCCTCGCCCGGAAGGCGGATATGAACTGGTGTCCGGCCATCGGCGGCATCGGGGCTGCACACTCGCGGGGCTGGACACCATGCCCTGCATTGTGAGGGAAATGGATGATGATAGACGAAAACGATTCTCCCGATGATTTTCTGGACATCGAAGATTTTGATACCATTGCATCGGCCACCATGCTGGGCAGTGCCGTAAATCAGGTTGCACGTCCCCTGTTTGCAGAGATTGGCCAGATTGTACGAGAAATCGACAGCGTTGCAAGAGAGTCAAAAGACGCGCATAATAGAGCCGTCAAAGAAAACCAGTCATACAGCGCAAAGGAGGCAAATACAAATGGACTTCCAATACACGAACATCAACGGATTTCTGATCCCCAATCTAACCCTGGGCAACCAGCCGACACAGCCGCTGGGCAAGTACGGGATGATTCGCAGGGACTTTCTGGAACAGAACGCACCGGCAACCTTCGATCTGATGACCTTGCAGGGAACGTTGTACCCGCATCTGATCGAGATGGACAACGCCGCGCGCCAGCAGGTGCAAGCGACCATGCAGCAGTTGTCCGCTCAGAGCAGCGCACCGAATCGGAAGACCGATCCGGTAACCTGGACACAGTGGATGAACCAGCTGAAAGCACAGGCGGAGGAAATGGTTCTTCCGATGCTGCACACCCTGTAACAGATACACCCACACCAGCGGAGAGTGAAATTTCACCCTCCGCTTTTTCTATGCCCGAAAGCACCGGGCGAGGATATGTTTCCGAGGAAATCGTACAGGATCTGGAGCTTCCCGATACAGAACAGCAAACCTTCCTCATGGAAAAGGCAGAAATACCACCCAGCTTTTCTCCGCTCCCTGCTCCTACGGAAGATCTCAGCGCAAGCAAGATAACCGATGCCGAAATCTTCCGGGCCATGTGCGATGGCAGCGGCTTTGAACATGGGAAAATGCGAATTCAACAGCATTTTTCTCAACCAGTCCCCCCTGCCATAAAAGATTCTGCCACATGGCTGAAAAAAGAATATGGAATCGGCGGGCGTTCCTGGTACTTTGCCGATGGCATCCACGGTTGGCTTTCCTATGACAGCAAAGGATTTGAAATCCAATGGCAAAACAGTGAACAGCGACTGAAACGCCATTTCAGCTGGAATGAGATGGCACAGCGGTTGGGACAGTTCGTGCAGGAGAACCGCTACCTCACCCCAGATGAACAAAATCAGTATATACAATGGCTTAGCCAGCAAGAAATGCAGGACTCCCCTGACATAGGACCCGCTGCTGACTCCGATCATCCCACTTCGCCCCCCAACCCAGAAGAAGTTCGCACCTGTGAGATCGGAGATATTGTATATCTTGAAGATGGAAGTCCATTTCTCATACAAGATATCGGGCGTCACGATATTCATTTGCAGGATCAGTCCATGCCTTTGTTCAGTCGCGGAATCTCCCGTGAGGAATTTGCCCGACTTCTGGCACTGGACCGGCGCAATGCACATTTATTGGCTCCCCCGGACGATGTAACACAGGGCGAACCTTCGGCTCCTGGGCACATGGAATCCTCTCCCTCTGAATCGGATTCGCCTTTTGTGGAGCAGGTCATAGCGGATGCCAAGGCATTGTCCGAGCCTCGTATCTATGAGCCCATCAACTATGTTGCCCCATATCGACCGCAACTGCCCGGCTCACCGAAAGAAAAGTACGCCGCTAACGTAGCCGCGATCCGAACCCTGAAAGGAATTGAAGAGCGGGTAGCACAAGGCGGCGATCCTGCCAACAGCGAGGAACAAACGATACTGGCAAAATATTGTGGTTGGGGTGGTCTGGCAGATGCCTTTGACCCTCAAAAATCCAACTGGACACAGGAATACACAGAACTGCAAAGCCTGCTCACTGAGCCAGAATATCAGTCTGCCCGCAGCAGCACTCTGACCGCCTTCTATACCCCTCCTGAGGTTATCCACTGCATGTATCGTGCATTGGAGCGCATGGGTGTTACGGGCGGCAATATTCTGGAACCCAGCATGGGAACCGGTGCTTTTTTTGCACACAAACCCAATAGTTTCGACCGGCACAGCGCAAAATTGTATGGTGTAGAGCTGGACGATCTAACCGGACGAATTGCCAAACAGCTGTATCAGAAAGCAAAAATTCAAGTTACCGGTTTTGAAAAAGCGAATTTGCCTGATAGCTTTTTCGATTGTGCAATCGGCAACGTCCCCTTCGGAGATTTCTCTGTCAGCGACCGCGCGTATGACAAACTCCATTTCCGCATCCATGATTATTTTCTGGCCAAAACCATTGATAAGGTACGAAACGGCGGCCTCATTGCCTTTATTACCACCAGCGGAACATTGGACAAAAAGAGCGAAGAGGTGCGTCGCTATATCGCCGCCCGCTGCGACTTTATTGGTGCGGTCCGGCTCCCCAATACCACATTCAAACAAAATGC